>NZ_JACVUD010000163.1:0-3106 GCF_016624905.1 Stenotrophomonas sp. S49
CATGCAAACCTCGGGGTCGGATCAGGTGTCCAACTCCCGGGGGTCACTTCATGGACGGGTTTACGGCGTGTCCCGCCATCTGTGCCCGCCCTGCCAAACCGATGAAAACGCAGAGCCGCTTTTGCTGTCAGCCGACTAACAGTCGGCTCTACCGGTCGGCTCTACAGGCGGACCTCCGCGCGTCAGCGCGGCGCCTCCACATCCAGCCCGATCGGGCAGCTCACGCCGGTGCCACCAATCCCGCAGTAGCCGTTCGGGTTCTTCGCCAGGTACTGCTGGTGGTAATCCTCGGCGTAGTAGTACTCCGGCGCCGGGTACACGATCTCGGTGGTGATCGGCCCGTAACCGGCCGCATCCAGCTGTGCCTGGTAGGCCTCGCGGCTGGCCAGCGCGGCTGCGTACTGCGCCTCGTTCGTGGCATGGATGGCTGAACGGTACTGGGTGCCGGTGTCGTTGCCCTGGCGCATGCCCTGGGTCGGGTCATGGCTTTCCCAGAACAGCTGCAGCAACCGCTCCAGGCTGACCACCGCCGGATCGAACACCACCTGCACCACTTCGGTGTGACCGGTCAGGCCCGAACAGACCTCTTCGTAGGTCGGGTTCGGGGTGATGCCACCGGCATAGCCCACCGAGGTGCTGTACACGCCCGGTTCGCTCCAGAACTTGCGCTCGGCGCCCCAGAAACAGCCCAGCGCGAAACGGATCTGCTGCAGGCCGGCGAAGCGGTCCTTCAGCGGATGGCTGTTCACGAAGTGCTGGTTGCTGTGCAGCGGCAACGGCTGGTCGCGCCCCGGCAGCGCCTCTTCCGCACGCGGCAGACGCTGCTTGAAGGCCCCGATGCCGAGGATGCCCTGGCCAATTCCCAACATGATGCGCTCCTACGCCGGCTGTCCGGCCCAATCGTCTGCATCGGAAATGGGGTCGGCCGGGCCCTGGCCCAAGTCCAGCCCGGCCACGATGTCTTCGGCCTGCGGCCGCGCCGCGTCGGGTATGCCGACCCGCAGCACGCCGAACAGCGGCAGCTCACCCATGCCGCCCAGCAGCGATTCGCCGAACACGAAGGCAGGAATGCCTGCGTCTTCCAGCGCATGCTTCACCAGGTGGGCGTCGAACAGGTTGTCGGCCTTGTACACGATGTGCATGGGGCAGCTCCTCGGGGCAGGGTTCCAGCATACGCCCGGGGCCTGAATCGCGCCGCTGCGCCCGCCGGGCATCGCGGCAAACCCCGGCAGCCCTGGCCGGTACGCGCTAGACTGTTGGTCTTTCTGCCCTTTTTCGCCCCAGACTCATGTCCGAGCACACCCCCGCCAGCCCCGAGACCCCCGCCGACAGCCACGAGAAGCGCGATTTCATCCGCCAGATCGTGCGCGAGGACCTGGCCAGCGGCAAGCACCAGGCGATCAAGACCCGCTTCCCGCCCGAGCCGAACGGCTACCTGCACATCGGCCATGCCAAGTCGATCTGCCTGAACTTCGGCCTGGCCGGTGAGTTCAGCGGCGTGTGCAACCTGCGCTTCGACGACACCAACCCGGCCAAGGAAGACCCCGAGTACGTGGCCGCCATCCAGGACGACGTGCGCTGGCTGGGCTTCGAGTGGAACGAGCTGCGCCATGCCTCTGACTACTTCCAGACCTATTACCTGGCCGCCGAGAAGCTGATCGAACAGGGCAAGGCCTATGTCTGCGATCTGTCGGCCGAGGAAGTGCGCGCCTACCGCGGCACCCTGACCGAGCCGGGCCGCCCGTCGCCGTGGCGCGACCGCAGCGTGGAGGAAAACCTCGACCTGTTCCGCCGCATGCGTGCCGGTGAATTCCCGGACGGCGCGCGCACCGTGCGCGCGAAGATCGACATGGCCAGCGGCAACATCAACCTGCGCGATCCGGCCCTGTACCGCATCAAGCACGTCGAGCACCAGAAC
The DNA here is from genome assembly GCF_016624905.1 of Stenotrophomonas sp. S49. Lineage (NCBI taxonomy): Bacteria > Pseudomonadati > Pseudomonadota > Gammaproteobacteria > Lysobacterales > Lysobacteraceae > Stenotrophomonas > Stenotrophomonas sp. S49. The sequence continues at coordinate 1,919 of NZ_JACVUD010000163.1, forward strand.
ACCGGCAACGCGTGGCCGATCTACCCGATGTACGACTTCGCCCATGCGCTGGGCGATTCCATCGAAGGCATCACCCACTCGCTCTGCACGCTGGAATTCGAAGACCACCGCCCGCTGTACGACTGGTGCGTGGACAACGTCGATTTCGCCCATGACGATGCGCTGACCCAGCCGCTGGTCGACGCCGGCCTGCCGCGCGAAGCGGCCAAGCCGCGCCAGATCGAGTTCTCGCGCCTGAACATCAACTACACGGTGATGAGCAAGCGCAAGCTGATGGCGCTGGTGACCGAACAGCTGGTGGACGGCTGGGAAGACCCGCGCATGCCGACCCTGCAGGGCCTGCGCCGCCGTGGCTACACCCCGGCCGCGATGCGCCTGTTCGCCGAGCGCGTGGGCATCAGCAAGCAGAATTCGATGATCGATTTCAGCGTGCTGGAAGGCGCGCTGCGCGAAGACCTGGACAGCGCCGCGGCGCGCCGCATGGCGGTGATCGACCCGGTGAAGCTGGTGCTGACCAACCTGGCCGAGGGCCACGAAGAGCAGTTGACCTTCAGCAACCACCCGAAGGACGAGAGCTTCGGCAGCCGCCAGGTGCCGTTCGCACGCGAAATCTGGATCGACCGCGAGGACTTCGCCGAAGTGCCGCCCAAGGGCTGGAAGCGCCTGGTACCGGGCGGCGAAGTGCGCCTGCGCGGCGCCGGCATCATCCGCTGCGATGAAGTGATCAAGGATGCCGACGGCACCATCACCGAGCTGCGCGGCTGGCTGGATCCGGAATCGCGCCCGGGCATGGAAGGCGCCAACCGCAAGGTGAAGGGCACCATCCACTGGGTCAGCGCCGTGCATGGCGTGCCGGCGGAAATCCGCCTGTACGACCGCCTGTTCTCGGTGCCGAACCCGGACGACGAATCGGAAGGCAAGACCTACCGCGATTACCTGAACCCGGAATCGCGCCGCACCGTCACCGGCTATGTTGAACCGGCCGCGGCCAGCGCCACGCCGGAACAGTCGTTCCAGTTCGAGCGCACCGGCTACTTCGTCGCCGACCGCCGCGACCACACCGAGGCCAAGCCGGTGTTCAACCGCAGCGTGACCCTGCGCGACACCTGGTCGGCCTGAGGAACCGCGGGGGGGCCCGGCCGGCGCCCCCCCCCCCCCCCCCAAAACCCCCCCCCCCCCCCCCCCCGG
>NZ_JACVUD010000164.1:0-3051 GCF_016624905.1 Stenotrophomonas sp. S49
GGCCCGGCGCTACCGAAGATGGGCCTGCCGCATCTGCCTTGGCCGCGGCGCTGCGCCCGGCCCATGGCCGCCAACGGCCGTCGCCGCTGACCCCGTTCAGCGCCGCCGCGCCGGTCACGTCGGCCGGCCATGCGACAATGACCGGCCTGATCCAGCCACGGTAACTTCCGGCGTGACCGAAACTGTCGCCGCCCCCCGCAAGCTCGATGACGCCTTGAAGGACGCGATCCGCAAGGCCTATACGACGCTGCAGGCCAACACCCCCGGCTTCTCTACCCGCCGCTCGCAGAGCCAGATGATCGGCGTGGTGTCGCGCGCGCTGTCCACCAGTGGCGGCGTGGGCGTGGTCGAAGCGCCGACCGGCGTCGGCAAGAGTCTGGGCTACCTGACCGCAGGCGTGCCGATCGCGCTGGCCAGCAAGAAAAAGCTGGTCATCAGCACCGGTACCGTGGCGCTGCAGTCGCAGCTGGTCGAGCGCGACATTCCCAATTTCCTCAAGGCCACCGGCCTGGAAGCGACCGTGGCGCTGGCCAAGGGCCGCACCCGCTACCTGTGCACGCGCAACGCCGCCGAAGCGCAGGGCGAGGGCGCCCAGGGCGGCATGTTCGAAGACGAGGCGCCGCTGTACGACCGGCCGCTGGCGCCCATCGAAATGGATATCGCCAAGCGCCTGTCCGATGCCTTCACCAGCGGCAGCTGGGACGGCGACATCGACAACGCGCCGGAAACCATCAGCCCCGGCCTGCGCAGCCGCATCACCACCCCGGCCTCGGCCTGTGCCGGCCGTCGCTGTGCGTACTCGGCGCAGTGCGCGGTGCTGCGCTCACGCAACACCGTGCGCGATGCGCAGATCGTGGTGACCAACCACGCCCTGCTGCTGTCGGCGCTGTCCATTGGTGACAGCGACAACGGCCAGCCGATGATCGCCGCGCCGTCGGACATGCTGCTGGTGCTGGACGAAGGCCACCACATCGGCAACGTGGCCATCGACCAGGGCGCGGCCAGCCTGGCCCTGGACGACATGGCCAAGCGCGTCGGTCGCCTGCAGATCCTGATTGCCGGTGCGTACCGCGCGGTCGACAAGGACCGCCTGGGCAACCTGCTGCCGAACGAGGCCATCGACGTGGCCAGCAACGTGGCCAAGCAGCTGCGCGCCTTCCGCGACCACGTGGAAGCGGTGTGGATGCCGGCGCCGGCCGACGAAGAGCCTATGTGGCGCGCCGCCAACGGGCGCCTGCCCGAGGCCTGGCGCGAACCCATCGAAGCGCTGGCCGACGACACCCGCAGCCTCTACAACTGGGCCCACGCCGCCACCGCACAGGTGGCCAAGGGCAAGCCGGACGACGCTGCGCGAGAGCGCCTGCAGCGCAACCTGGGCATGGCCCTGGAAATGATCGAGCAGCAGTACAACCTGTGGCAGGCCTGGCGCCGCGAGGACAAGGACGGCGCGCCACCCACCGCGCGCTGGGTCACCGCCACCCGCGATGGCGACCTGGTGCTGCACGGCTCACCGGTGTCGGCCGCGCACGTGCTGCGCAAGCTGCTGTGGGATGAAGTGGATTCGGTGGTGATGACCTCGGCCACCCTGACCGGCGGCGGTGATTTCCAGTCGCTGGCCATCGACAACGGCATTCCGCCGGAAGCGGAAATGGTGTCGCTGGCCTCGCCGTTCGACCTGCCCAACCAGGCCGAACTGATCGTGCCGAAGTTCCCGGTCACCCCCGACGACCGCGACGGCCATCCGCGCGAAGTCGCCCGTTACCTGGACACCGAACTGGACTGGGCCAAGGGCTCGATGGTGCTGTTCACTTCGCGCTGGAAGATGGAAAAGGTGGCCGGCCTGATGTCGGCCGCGCGCCGCAAGCAGGTGCTGGTGCAGGGCGAAATGTCCAAGACCCGGCTGATTGACGAACACCTGCGCCGGGTGGCCGCCGGCGAAGGCTCGGTGCTGTTCGGTCTGAACTCGTTCGGCGAAGGCCTGGATCTGCCCGGTGAAGCCTGCACCACGGTGGTCATCACCCAGGTGCCGTTCGCCGTGCCCACCGACCCGCAGACCGCCACCCTGAGCGAATGGGTGGAAGCGCGCGGCATGAACGCCTTCAACCTGATCGCCATCCCGCACGCGCTGCGCACGCTCACCCAGTTTGCCGGCCGCCTGATCCGCACCTCCACCGACACCGGCCGGGTGATCATTCTCGATTCGCGCCTGCTGACCCGCCGCTACGGCAAGCGCATCATCGACGCACTGCCGCCGTTCAAGCGGGTGATCGGCTGACCCCCGCAAGCACGCCCACCCTCAACCGCCTTCCGGCTTCCGGCACACGGTTCCATACGCTTCCAGATAGGGCTTGCCGAAGCAGCGCCGCAAGCCGTCGAGCACATCGAGGTTCGGCGGCCAGGCGACATCGACCTTCTGCCCGCCGGCGGTGGTGAAGTGGAAACGACCGTCCTTGATGTTCTGCGCCATTTCCGGCGGCGACGGCAGTGCGACCAACCGCGCACGCGCGTCTTCCAGACCGCGACGGTCCTGGCGCAGGAACGCGACCATCCCATCCACGTAGGCATTCCAGTAGCCGGGATCACCCTGGCCAGCAGGCTTGCGGCTGCGCTCCATCAGCGCGATCGCCTGTTCGGTCTGCCCCAGCTCCGCACGCATCTGGCCTTCGTGCCAGGTAATGATGGTCCTGCCCGCCGCCTTGGGCTGCGCCGCATACGCCGCCAGCAGGTCGGCGGCCTCGCGCTGGCAGCCGCGGTCGGCCAGCGGGCGCCAGCCACCTTCCAGATCCTGGTCGAACGCATCCGGCTCCATCGCCAGCATGGCATCGCGGTCGTAGCTGCAGTCCGGCGCCTTCGGCGGTTCCGGTGCCGCGCCCAGCGCAGCGGCAAGGGCAATGGAAAGCAACGTCATCACAACCTCCGTGTTGGTGTTGCGTCCTACCTTACCGGGGTCAGAGCCCTTTCTGCGAGAGGGATCCGACCCCCTGCCGCGATCCGGGGGGGGGGGCCGGCGGCCGGGGGGGGGGGGGCCCCCCCCCCCAAAAAAAAACCCCC
>NZ_JACVUD010000165.1:0-2598 GCF_016624905.1 Stenotrophomonas sp. S49
GCGGTGAGGTCCGGGGTCGGATCCCTTTCCGCAGGAAAGGGCTCTGACCCCATCGCACCAGATGCGTCGAACGCCGTCGCTTTGCCCTATTCTGCCAAAGACCCGCGCTTGCCACACTGCCGAATCTTGCGAACGGGCCATTTCATGCGAACCGTCCCTACCCCGCCCCAGGCGAGATCCTGCTGCACGAATTCCTGAAGCCACTTGGCATCACCCAGTACCGATTGGCCAAGACCATTGGCGTGTCGCAGCGCCGGATCGGCGAGATTGTTACGGGCCATCGCGCCGTAACGGCAGACACTGGCCTGCGCCTGTCGCGCTACTTCGGCGTCTCTGACAAGTTCTGGATCGGTCTGCAGGCCGATTTCGATGCGGCGAAGGGAAAAGCGGCGACGGGAGGTTGATCCAGGGTCAGAGCCCTTTTCTGCGAAAAGGGATCTGACCCCGTGCGCGGTGAGGTCCGGGGTCGGATCCCTTTCCGCAGGAAAGGGCTCTGACCCCTGCCGCAGGTCGAGCAAGTTCGACCACTACCGGGTGCGTGGCCGGGTTACAGCTTCATGTTCAGGCCGACGAAGACGCTGCGGCCGGGCGCGGGCGAGAACATCGGGCGGGCGCTGTCCCAGAAGAAGCTGTCGTACCAGGCGTAGGCGTACTCGCGGCCGGTAACGTTCTTCAACTGCAGGTCCACGCTCCAGCGCGGGTTGATCTGGTAGGCGGCGCTGAGATCGAGCACGGCAAAGCCACCGAACTTACCGGCCACGTTGCGCTCTTCCAGGTAGTAGTCGCCCTGCGCGCGTGCCTGCAGGCCCAGCCGCAGTGCGTCGCTGGCCTGGTAATCCGCGCCCAGGTTGCTGATGTGGCGCGGCGTGGCTGCCACTTCGCGGCCCTGCAGGGAAACACTGGCATCGCGGTCGTCGCGGGTGATCTTCGCTTCCTGGTAGGCGTGCGAGGCCCACACGGTCCAGTCATCGCCCAGCTGCAGGCTCAGCTGCGCATCCACGCCACGGCGGCGGGTCTTGCCCAGGGTGACCGTGGTGCCGGTGGCCGGCATGTTGGACACCTCGTTTTCCGCATCCTGCTGCCACACCGCCAGACGCGCCTGCGCGCCCTGGAACGGCTGGAACTTCACGCCCAGCTCCATGCCGGTATTGGTGGACGGCTGCATCGGCGCCTGGCCGGGGGTGAGATAGGCCGGCGCGGTGGACCCGGTGAGCACCTGGAAGGTGCGACCCCAGTTGGCATAGACGTGCGTGTTGGCACCCAGGCTGTGGATCACGCTCAGCTTGGGCTGGCCGATGCTGCCGTAATCCTGCAGGCGGCCGGTGCTGCCATCCATCAAGCGGGTGCGGCCGCTGAAGCGGTCCACGCGGTAGGCCGGCACGATCTTCCAGGCGGTGTTTGGCTGGTAGATGGCCTGCACGTAGGCGCCCCAGTTGTCGAAGCTGTGGCGATCGTTGTTCTGCACCCGCGCCGGCGCCACGCTGAAGTCGGTGGGCTCGGCGTAGCTGTAGCGCTCGCGGATGTAGCCGTTGTCCTGCTGTTCGTAGTTCAGGCCAGCTTCGACGGTGAGCACGGGCGCGGCCTGCCAGGTGAGCGTGCTGATCAGGCCGGCCTGGCGCTCATCCCACACGCGGCGCTGGCGCGGCAGGTTGCCGCTGGGCAGGTCGCTGAAGGTGACGCGGCGGTCGTCTTCGTAGCGGTTGTAGTACAGACGGTTGCCGAAGCTGAGCGCATCGCTGAGCGCCAGATCCAGGTGCGCGGCGATCTGCCGCATGTCACGGTCATCGCCATCGTTGGCATTGCGCAGGTCGCTGCCACGGCGGTGCGTGCGCAGTTCCTCGGCGGTCATGAAGCCCGGTTCGTCGGCTTCGTGGTGGTAGGCGCGCGCGGTCACGCCCACGCGCAGGCCGTCTTCCAGCGAACCGTAGAACCACTTGCCGCCCAGCGCGTACTTCTTCGAGGTGTCGTGGTCGCGGTAGCCATCGCTGGCCTGCTGGCCGATGAAGTAGTTCTGCGCGAAGCCATTGCTTTCACGGCCGATCGCCAGCTGCGCATCGCGGGTGTTGTAGCTGCCGTAGGCCAGCCGCGCGTCGGTGTAGTTGCCGCCCTGGCGGGTACCGAAGTTCACGTTGCCGCCGATGTTGTGCAGCCCGTAGCGCGGGTCGTTGGTGCCGCGCACTACTTCGATGTAGCTGATTTCCAGCGGGAACAGCATGTCGATGAAGCGCTGGTTGCCGCTGTTGACGTTGCTGGGAATGCCGTCGATCAGGGTCTTGATGGCGTTGAGGTAGCCCTCGCCGTTGAAGGCGCGGAAGCTGACCTTGCCCGATTCGGCACCCTGCCGGGTTTCGGTGAGCTGGATGCCGGGCATCTGCCCCAGCAGTTCCCAGCTGTGCGAGACGTTGCGGTCTTCGATCTGGTCTGCGCCCAGCACGTCCACCGAGGTCAGCACCTGGTGGGCGCTCAACTGGCCTTCGCTGTGCTGGTGCACGTCGACCTTGCCCAGGGTGAGCGCGGCGTCGGCCGATTGCGCGAAGGCATCGGGGGCGAAGGGAGCGGCCGCGAGGGCAGCGACCAGGGTGGGGGTCTTCATGGGGG
>NZ_JACVUD010000166.1:0-2573 GCF_016624905.1 Stenotrophomonas sp. S49
TCGCCGCATCCATGCGGCTCACGCCCCCTCAACCGGACCCACCCCGCCTTCAACAGTTGGCCGCGAGCTGTTGGAACGGCAAGGGGTCGGATCCGTTTTCTGAAGGAAAACGGCTCTGACCCCTGGGATGGGCACAAAAAAAAACGCCCACCGGGTGGTGGGCGTTTGGTGGCGTGTCGGCGTGCGGCCAACCGGCCGTTACATCACCTTCGACTGTTCCAGCTCAACCTGCAGGGTGCTGGCCAGTTCGTCGCGGGAGACTTCGAACTGCTGCTCGCGCACCAGGTCCTTCACCGCCACCACGCCGCGCGCCAGTTCATCCTCGCCTGCCAGCACCACGAAGCGGATACCGGCCTTGGCCGCGTACTGGAACTGCTTGCCGATCTTCTTCGGCTCCATCTGCACTTCGGTGTTGATGCCACCGCTGCGCAGGCGGCGGGCGATGTCCAGCGACTGCGCCATGCCCTGCTCGTCCATCAGTGCCACCAGCGCCTGTACGCTGCTGGCTTCGATGCCGTCGATCAGGCCGGCTTCGCGCAGCTGCCAGAACAGGCGCGACAGACCAATGGAAATGCCCACGCCGGGCAGCTTGGACTTGCTGTAGTGGCTGGCCAGGTCCTCGTAGCGGCCGCCCGAGCAGATCGAACCGATCTGCGGGTGGTCGGTCAGCGTGGTTTCGTACACGGTGCCGGTGTAGTAATCCAGGCCACGGGCGATGGAGAAATTCAGGCAATACGCGCTTTCCGGCACGCCCAGCGCCTGCACCAGCTGCAGCACTTCGCGCAGTTCGGCCACGCCGGCGCGCAGGGTGTCCGACGATGCGGCATTGGTTTCCAGCGCCGCCAGCTGGGCCAGCGCATCGGCATGGCCCTGCGAACGCACGGCCACGAACGCCAGGATCTTCTCGACCTGTTCGGCCGGAATCCCGAAGCCATCGCCCACCAGCGTGTCGCGCACGTAATCGGCGCCGCGCTTGTCCAGCTTGTCCACTTCGCGCAGCACCGCCAGCTGGCGCTCGCCCTCGGCCACGCCCAGGCTTTCGAAGAAGCCGCGCATCAGCTTGCGGTTGTTCAACTGGATGCTGAAATCGCCGATGCGCAGTTCCGAGAACACCGCATGGATGACCGCCAGCACTTCAGCGTCGTAGCGCACGCTCAGGCTGTCCTTGCCGATCACATCGATGTCGCACTGGTAGAACTCGCGGAAACGGCCACGCTGGGCACGTTCACCGCGGTACACGCGCTGCATCTGGTAGCGGCGGAACGGGAAGGTCAGTTCGTGTTCGTGCTCGGCCACGTAGCGGGCCAGCGGCACGGTCAGGTCGAAGCGCAGCGCCATTTCCGGCAGCGAGCGGTCGCCCGATTCGGCCGCGTTGGCCAGCGCACCGGTGGACTGCACGAAGTACACCTGGCGCTCGGTTTCGCCGCCGGACTTGGTCAGCAGCACATCGGACAGCTCGAACACCGGGGTTTCCACCGGCAGGAACCCGAAGCGCTCGTAGTTGCGGCGGATGACGTCCAGCATGCGCTGGAACGCAATCTGCTCGCGCGGCAGCAGTTCAAGGGTGCCGGGCGGGGTACGGGGCTTGATCACGGGGCAGAACTCCTGCAGGAACGGGAACGTGGGAGGGGGCGACATTCTAGCGCCCCGCATCGCTCAGGCGCCGATCAGGGGCCGTCTGGCCGCATGAAGTATCATAAGGCCCTCCCCCGCCTGCGATCTGCCCCTGCACCATGTCCCGGCCCGACGGCGCCCTGCCCGCTGATCCCTCCTCCGCTGCACCGTCCTGCACCACGCTGGACTGCCTGCACTGCTCGGTGCGGCATCTGGCGGTGTGTTCGGCGCTGTCGCCCGACGAGGTGCAGGCGCTGGAACAGGTTACGGTGTCGCAGCAGGTCGCCGTGGGCAGCACGCTGGCCCGCAGCGGCGAAGAACGCCTGCATGTCTATACATTGACCGCCGGTGCGCTGCGCCTGGTGCGCACCCTGGCCGATGGCCGCCGCCAGATCAGCGGCTTTGTGCTGCCCGGCGATTACCTGGGCCTGAGTGGCAGCGACCACCACCGCTACGATATCGAAGCCATTGCCGACAGCCGCGTGTGCCGGGTGGCGATGCCGCAGATGCGCGCTCTGCGCGGGCGTTACCCGCACCTGGAACGCAAGCTGCTGCAGCGCGCCTGCCAGGAACTGGACGCCGCGCAGGACGCGGCGCTGGCCCTGGCCCGACTACAGCCAGCAGAGAAGCTGGCCGATTTCCTGCTGCGCCTGGCCGCGCGCGAGGCCCGTCTGGGCGGCGATGGCCTGCGCGTGCAGCTGCCGATGGGCCGCGGCGATATTGCCGATCATCTGGGCCTGACCATGGAAACGGTCAGCCGCACCTTCACCAAGCTGCGCCAGCAGGGCCTGATCGCCCTGCCCCATCTGAACGTGGTGGAGATCCAGGACGAAGACGGCCTGCGTGCGCTGGCCGGTGACGGTCTGCTGTAACCGCGGCCGGGGGGGGGGGGGGGGGGGGGGGGGGCGCGCCGGGGGGGGGGGGGGGGGGGGGGGGGGGGGGGGGGGGGGGGGGGGGGG
>NZ_JACVUD010000167.1:0-2522 GCF_016624905.1 Stenotrophomonas sp. S49
GCGGTTTTGCGGTTTGTATTCCATTTTGTTGTTTTGGGGGGGGGGGCCCCCCCCCCGCCGCCCCGGCCCCGCCGCTACCGGTCCCCGGGGGGTGCCGACCGTGGGTCGGCACGCTTTATCGGGTATGCCCGAACACCAGTTCAATGGCGAACTGGCTGCCGAAGAACGCCAGCAGCAGCAACAGCATCGCGCTCAGCGTCCAGTGCACGGCCTTCACCCCGCGCCAGCCGTAGCGGCGGCGGCCGACCAGCAGCACGCCGAACACGATCCACGACAGCACGCTGAGCACGGTCTTGTGCACCAGTTTCTGTGCCAGCAGGTCGTCCACGAACAGCACGCCGGTCACCAGGGTCAGGGTCAGCAGCGCGAACCCCACGGTGATGACCCGGAACAGCAGCGATTCCAGATCGGCCAGCGGCGGCAGTGCGCGCAGCCACGGGCGGAACTGGCGGCGGCGCAGGGCGCGTTCCTGCAGCCACAGCATGATGGCCAGCAGTGCGGCGATGCTCAGCGTGGCGTAGGCCAGCAGGGCCAGCCAGGCGTGGCTGGCCAGGCGCCAGCCCAGTACCTTGCTGGGGGCGTGGCCGTAGCCGTGGTACACCGCCAGCAGCAGCGCGGCCAGCGGGAACACCACCACGCCCAGTGCCGACATGCGCCCGCGCGCGCCCACCAGCGAAGTCAGCCAAGCCATGCCCAGACCGACCAGCGACAGCGCCGCGAAGAAATGCATGTCCGGCCCGCCGCTGGTGCGCAGCGCCACCAGCACGTGGTAGCCGCCGTGCAGCAGCATGGCCGGCAGCGCCGGCCACAGCCAGGTGGGCGAGCCCATTGCCTCGTCGCGGCCGAGCGCGCGCACCAGCAGGACGCTGGCGGCCAGGTACAGCAGGATCGCGATGAGAACGATTGTCATCGTGGCAGTTTCGCATACCCCCGGGAAGCTGGCGACGGCCGCAGCGTCGCAGCCCGGGAACCGGGGCGGACCCGCTATACTGTCTGCCTTATTGTCCCCCGCTTTCAGACAGGTTGCGCCGCATGTTCGAGTCCCTGACCCAGCGCCTTTCCGGCACCATCGAGCGCCTGCGTGGCCGTGGCCGCCTGACCGAGGAAAACATCCGCGAGGCGACCCGCGAGGTGCGCATCGCGCTGCTGGAAGCCGACGTGGCGCTGCCGGTGGTGCAGGCCCTGATCGAACGCATCAAGGTGCGCGCGGTCGGCCAGGAAGTGCTGAAGTCGCTGACCCCGGGCCAGGCCCTGATCAAGGTCGTGCGCGACGAGCTGACCGCGGTGATGGGCGCCGAAGCCAGCGACCTGAACCTCAACGTTCCCGCCCCGGCCATCATCCTGATGGCGGGCCTGCAGGGCGCCGGCAAGACCACCACCGTGGGCAAGCTGGCCAAGCACCTGAAGGAAAAGCGCAAGAAGAAGGTGATGGTGGTGTCGGCCGACGTCTACCGTCCGGCCGCGATCGAGCAGCTGAAGACCCTGGCCGAGCAGGTGGGCGTGCTGTTCTTCCCGTCCAGCGCCGACCAGAAGCCGGAAGCCATCGTGCGCGCGGCCATTGACGATGCACGCAAGTCGTTCGTGGACGTGCTGCTGGTCGATACCGCCGGCCGCCTGGCCATCGACGAAGCGATGATGGCCGAGATCAAGGCCCTGCACGCGGCGGTGAACCCGGCCGAAACCCTGTTCGTGGTCGATGCCATGACCGGCCAGGACGCGGCCAACACCGCCAAGGCCTTCGGCGATGCGCTGCCGCTGACCGGCGTGGTGCTGACCAAGACCGACGGTGACGCCCGTGGCGGTGCCGCGCTGAGCGTGCGCTACATCACTGGCAAGCCGATCAAGTTCGTCGGCGTCAGCGAAAAGCCCGAAGGTCTGGATGTGTTCCATCCCGACCGTATCGCCAGCCGCATCCTGGACATGGGCGACGTGCTGTCGCTGGTGGAGCAGGTCGAGCAGCAGGTGGACAAGGACAAGGCCGCCAAGCTGGCCGAGAAGGTCGCCAAGGGCAAGAAGTTCGACCTGAACGACATGCGCGACCAGCTGGAGCAGATGCAGAACATGGGCGGCATCGGCGGCCTGATGGACAAGCTGCCGGGCCTGGGCAACATTCCCGACCATCTGAAGCAGCAGGTCAGCCAGGGCAAGGAAGTGCCGCGCATGATCGCCATCATCAATTCGATGACCAAGAAGGAACGGCGCAACCCGAACCTGCTGAACGGCTCGCGCCGCGCGCGCATCGCCAAGGGTTCGGGCGTGACCCCGGCCGACGTCAACAAGCTCATGAAGCAGTACATGCAGATGGAAAAGATGATGAGCAAGATGGCCGGCGGCGGCATGAAGGGCATGATGCGCAGCATGAAGGGCATGATGGGCGCCATGGGCGGCCGCGGTTTGCCGTTCCGTTGATGCGTTGCTGAGGCCACGCATCGGCGGCCGCGGCATGCCGTTTCGTTGATGCGCTGCTGAGACCACGCATCGGCGGCCGCGGCATGCCGTTTCGTTGATGCGCTGCTGAGACC
>NZ_JACVUD010000168.1:0-2040 GCF_016624905.1 Stenotrophomonas sp. S49
CCGGGGTCAGATCCCTTCCGCAGGAAGGGCTCTGACCCCAGCGCAATTCAATCGCCCAGCAGGGCGGTGTTGCGCACGGCGCCCTTGTCGGCGCTGGTGGCCAGCAGGGCGTAGGCCTTCAAGGCGCTGGTGACCTTGCGCGGGCGTGCTTCGCGCGGCTTCCAGCCACGCGCGTCGGCCTCGCTTCGGCGCTGGGCCAGGGTGGCCTCGTCCAGCAGCAGGTCGATGCGGCGGGCGGGGATGTCGATGCGGATGCGGTCGCCATCTTCCACCAGACCAATCGTGCCGCCGCTGGCGGCTTCCGGTGAAACGTGACCGATCGACAGGCCCGAGGTGCCGCCGGAGAAACGGCCATCGGTCAGCAGGGCGCACTGCTTGCCCAGCCCCTTCGATTTCAGATAGCTGGTCGGGTACAGCATTTCCTGCATGCCGGGGCCGCCCTTCGGGCCTTCGTAGCGGATCACCACCACGTCGCCCGGCTTCACCTCATCGGCCAGGATGCCGGCTACGGCCGCGTCCTGGCTCTCGAACACGCGCGCCGTGCCTTCGAACACGTGGATCGACTCATCCACGCCGGCGGTCTTCACCACGCAGCCATCAATGGCCAGGTTGCCACGCAGCACGGCCAGGCCGCCTTCGGCCGAATAGGCATGCTCCACGCTGCGGATGCAGCCTTCGGCGCGGTCCACGTCCAGCGTGGGCCAGCGCGTGGCCTGGCTGAAAGCCACCTGGGTGGGAATGCCGGCCGGGCCGGCGCGGAAGAAGTCGTGTACGCTCGATTCGCCGCTGACCGCCACGTCCCAGCGCGCGATGGCGTCGGCCAGGGTGCGGCTGTGCACGGTCGGCACCGTGGTATCGAGCAGGCCGCCACGCGCCAGTTCGCCCAGGATGCCGTACACGCCGCCGGCGCGGTGTACGTCTTCCATGTGGTACTTGGGCGTGTTCGGCGCCACCTTGCACAGCTGCGGCACGCGCCGCGACAGCGCATCGATGTGGGTCAGGTCGAAGTCGACCTCTGCTTCCTGCGCGGCCGCCAGCAGGTGCAGGATGGTGTTGGTGGAACCGCCCATGGCGATATCGAGCGTCATTGCATTGGCGAATGCGGCCTGGGTGGCGATGCCCCGCGGCAGCGCGCTTGCTTCTTCGCCGCCGTACCAGCGGTGGCACAGTTCGACGATCAGGCGGCCGGCGCGCAGGAACAGCTGCTCGCGGTCGGCGTGGGTGGCCAGGGTGGAGCCGTTGCCGGGCAGCGACAGGCCCAGCGCTTCGGTCAGGCAATTCATCGAATTGGCGGTGAACATGCCCGAACAGGAACCGCAGGTGGGGCAGGCGCTGCGCTCGAACTCGGCGACCTTTTCATCGCTGGCGCTTTCGTCGGCGGCTATCACCATCGCATCGACCAGGTCCAGCTTGTGCTCGGACAGCTTGGTCTTGCCGGCTTCCATCGGCCCGCCGGACACGAACACCACCGGGATGTTGAGGCGCAGCGCGGCCATCAGCATGCCGGGGGTGATCTTGTCGCAGTTGGAAATGCACACCAGCGCATCGGCGCAGTGCGCGTTGACCATGTATTCGACCGAGTCGGCGATGATCTCGCGGCTGGGCAGCGAATACAGCATGCCGTCGTGGCCCATGGCGATGCCGTCGTCGACCGCGATCGTGTTGAATTCCTTGGCGACGCCGCCGACCTTTTCGATCTCGCGCGCGACCAGCTGGCCGAGGTCCTTCAGGTGCACGTGGCCGGGCACGAACTGGGTGAAGGAGTTGGCGATGGCGATGATCGGCTTGTGGAAGTCGCCGTCCTTCATGCCGGTGGCGCGCCACAGGGCGCGGGCGCCGGCCATGTTGCGACCGGCGGTGGAGGTGCGGGAGCGGTATTCAGGCATGGCTGGCGGAACGGGCGGGCCGTACAACGTGGGGGTTGCCCGATCATGGCGGAGTTTTTCGGTTGCTGCTGCAACCACCGAAGGTGGTCCGGGGGGGGGGGGGGGGGGGGGGGGGGGGGGGGGCGGGGCCGGGGGGGGGGCGCCGGCAGGGAGC
>NZ_JACVUD010000169.1:0-1885 GCF_016624905.1 Stenotrophomonas sp. S49
GCTTGCTCGACTGCTTCTGCCAACAGCAGTCGAGCAAGCTCGACTCTACGAAAGGCGAAGAGCAGTCGAGCAAGCTCGACTCTACGAAAGGCGAAAAGCAGCCAAGCATGGCTTGGCTCTACAGCTCGGCGGTGCTCCCGCGCAGTCCGCTGAACACCGATTCGGCGGCAAAGCCCACGCCGCCCAGCAGCACGCCGAAGTACACCATCGTGGCCACCACGAAGGCATACCCGGCCGCCACCGCGGCACCATCGCGCTGGATGAAGCCGATGGCAAACGACATCAGCGCCAGCGCGGGCAGCGTATTGCTGAAGGGAATCGGCCCGGCCGGGGCCATCAGCAGCAGCGTGGCCACCACCAGCGCCAGGTTGTTCACGCGCATCATCTTCTTCGAGCGCACCATCACCGCCAGCCGCATTGGCTGTGACAGGCGCTCCATGCGGTGCACCCACTTCAGGGCCCGGCCCAGGTTGGCGCGCAGCTTGTCGGTGGCCACCTCGCGCTCGGCCAGGCGCTGCGGCACCCACAGCGGCCGGTCGCGTACGCGGCTCAGGCCAATCAGCAGGATGGACGCACCAAACACCGTGCTCAGGCCGGGAATGGACACTGGAATCAGGAAAATGGCCGACAGCAGGATCACGATCAGCATCAGGCCCTCATCGCCCAGGGCCTGCAGCAGGGTGCCCACGCGGATGTGCTGGCCGGGCAGGCCGTCGATCAGGTCTTCAATCTGCTCTGCCAGCGGGGCGGTGTCGGTGGCCTCGGGGGCGCGGTAGGTCATGCGTCTGGATCTCCAGGGTAGGGCGGTCATGGGGCCGTCCTGCGGTGGGGCGCACAGGCTTGCCGAGTATGGCCGCCAACGGCGGCGCGCGGCTGAACCGCACATGAGAACGGCAGCCGCCGTCGGCCTGGCCTAAAATGGAGGGTCCCGCGCTGGAAATAAAACTGATGGACATGGGCCGCAGGCAATCGACCATCCAACTGGTCGCCATTGATATGGATGGCACCCTGCTGGACCCGGCGCACAAGCTGACCGCGCGCGCCAAACAGGCCATTGCGCAGGCGCGCGCGCTGGGCGTGCATATCGTGCTGACCAGCGGCCGTCCGGTGTCCGGGCTGGCGCCGTTCCTGCAGGAACTGGGCATCACCGGCAATGACGATTACTGCATTGCCTGCAACGGCGGCCTGGTGCAGCGCATCGGCACGCGCGAAACAGTGGTGGAATTCCCGCTCAGCTTCGATGACTTCCTGTACTGCGAACAGGTTTCGCGGCAGCTGGGCGTGCACTTCCAGGCGCTGGATGGCCAGCGCCTGTACACCACCAATCAGGACATCAGCCGCTACACCGTCATCGATTCGCACCTGTCCCACGTGCCGCTGTCGTACCGCCGCGTGCAGGACATGGACCCCTCGATGTCTTTCATCAAGCTGATGATGATCGACGAACCCGACGTGCTGGATGCCGCCATCACCCGCTTGCCGGCCGAACTGACCGAACGCTTCGCCGTGTTGAAGAGCGCACCGTTCTTCCTGGAAGTGTTCGACCACCGCGCTGGCAAGGGGCCCAGCCTGCAGCGCCTGGCCGAGCACCTGGGCATCGACCGCGCCAACGTGATGGCCATTGGCGATCAGGAAAACGATCTGACCATGCTGCAGTTCGCCGGCACCAGCGTGGCCATGGGCAACGCCATTGACGCAGTGAAGGCGGTGGCGCGTTTCGAAACCACACCGAACACCGACGAAGGCGTGGCCCGCGCGATCGAGCGCTTCGTGCTGGCGTAATTACGCGCACCGGCTCTGGTAGGTGCCAACCTTGGTTGGCACAAGGCCCGGGGGGGGGGGCGCGGCGGGCGGGGGGGGGGGGGCCCCGGGGGGGGTTTGGCGG
>NZ_JACVUD010000016.1:0-64978 GCF_016624905.1 Stenotrophomonas sp. S49
ACCGCGAACCCACCCGCCCCGCCAGGCGCGGAAGTTTGAATTCAGCGCCCAGCCACGAGGGGCTCAGCCGTTGGCTGCCGCAAACGCCGGGCGGGTCAGGTTGTCCGCGTCGCCTTCGGTACACAGCACTTCGTCTTCGATGCGGATGCCGCCGTAGGGGCGGAAGAAATCCACGCGGTCCCAGTTGATCGCATCGCCATGGCCGGCCGCCTTCACTTCGTTCAACAGCATGTCGATGAAGTACAGGCCCGGTTCGATGGTCACCACCATGCCCGGTTCCAGCACGCGGGTCAGGCGCAGGTAGGGGTGGCCGGCCGGGCGCTCGATGCGGCCGCCGTCTTCGCCGGCCGCGAAACCGGCCACGTCGTGCACCTGCAGGCCGATCAGATGGCCGATGCCGTGCGGGAAGAACGCGGCGCTGACGCCGGTTTCCAGTGCAGTCTGCGGCGAGACATTGATCACGCCGAAGTCCTTCAGCACGCCCATCAGGGAAAGATGTGCGTCCACGTGCAGCTGCTTGTAGTCGAAGCCGGCGCGCACGGCCGCGCACATCTGCTGCTGGGCCGCGTCCACCGCATCGATCATCGCGGCGAACTCGTCGTGGCCGTGCGCGGCGTAGGTGCGGGTGATGTCGCTGGCGTAGCCGAGGGCGCTGGCACCGGCATCGATCAGGAAGCTGCGCAGCGGCTGCGGTGCCTTGCGGCCCAGTTCGGTGTAATGCAGCACGGCGGCGTGTTCGTTCAGGGCCACGATGTTGCCGTAGGGCAGCTCGTTGGCATCCTGGCCGACGGCCTGGCAGTACGCCATGTGGATGTTGAATTCGTCGGCACCGTTGCGGAAGGCGGCTTCGGCGGCGCGGTGGCCGCGCACGCCCAGCACCTGCGCCTGCCGCATCAGGGCGATTTCATACGGCGTCTTGTAGGCGCGGTGCCATTCCAGGTAGTTCAGCACCGGCGCCGGGTTGTTCGGCACGTAGGCGCCCAGCGCGCTCTGCGGCTCACCCAGGATCGCGCAGCGGGCCGGGTTGGCCGGCAGCAGGGCCAGCGCCTCGTCCGGCGTACGGATGATGTGGATGTCGAAGTGCTCCACCCACCAGCCGCTGGGGGCATCGGGCACCACGTGCCAGTAGTCGAAGGGCTGGTGGAAGATCACCGCCGGGCGCTTGCCGGGGGTGAACACCACCCAGCTGTTGGGCACGCGGGTAAGCGGCAGCCAGGCCTTGAACTGCGGGTTCACCGCATACGGGTAGTCACGATCGTCGAACACCTGGTAATGCAGGGTGCCGCTGGGCACCACCAGATGGTCGAAACCGCCGCGCGCCAGCGCCTGTTCGGCGCGTCGGCACAGCACGGCCAGGTGGTCGGAATACAGGGCGCCGGGGTCTTGCTGGATCATTGCGGTGGCTCGACACGGAAAACGGCCCTAGATTCTGCCGCATACGGCGAAAAACCGCTGTGCCGGAACCGGCACTCAGCCCGTCGAAACCGGTGCCTGATCGTTGTCTTCGCCGATCCAGCCGCGCAGCAGCTGGCGATGCTCGCGCGACAGGGTCAGGAAGCGGAAGCCGGCCCAGTGCTGGCCCGGCACGTGCGCCGGTTCGCTCCACAGCAGGTGCACGCCCACGTCGATCGTTTCATTGCGGCCATCGCCCAGCGCCAACGGGAAGCGCAGCTGGTACAGCGCATCCTCGCGCAGGCCGGTGCTGGCCAGCATCAGCATGCCGGTTTCGGAAACATTGCCCAGCCGGCCGATCACGGCGTCGCGCATCTGGTCGGTGACCGGCACCAGGTCGGCCACCTGCCGGCGCGGGGCGCGGCGGGTATCCACGGGCGGTTGCGTGCTCATGCCTTGGGCTCCGGGTTCAGGCGGCTGGCCAGCGAACGCAGCGCCGACAGGCTGGCCTGCCAGGCGCGGTCCACCAGACGGCCCTTTTCTTCGGTGGCCAGCTGGGCTTGGCCGCCGGCCATCTGCCGCGCCAGCGCATCCAGCGTGGATTCGCCGGTTTTCTGGCCACGGGCGTTCACCAGCAGTACGTGCCCGGTCAGCAGGCTGTACCAGGACAGGCGCTGGCGCCGTTGCGCACCGTCGCCCACGTCGATGTCGAACCAGCTGCCGAAGGGCAGGGTGACCAGCTGCTGGTAGCAGGCTTCCTCGCTGTCGCTGCGCGCGCTGCGCCCGGCCTCGGCCTGGCTGTCGGCGCTGCCTTCGTTCTGTTCGCCCAGGCGAGCACGTGCCTTCAGGCGCGCGCTCAGTTCCGTGCGCGAGGTGCTTTCGTCTTCACCGCCCGGGGTTGCCAGGCGTCGGGCCACGGCGGCTGCTTCGTCGGCGTGGTAGCCCACCTGCAGCAGCGCCGCTTCCACATCGGCGGCCAGCGGTGCGTCGGTGATGCCGGCCGCGCTGGCCGGTACGGCCGTGACCGTGGCGATGCGCTCGGTCTGCAGCAGGCGCTCGCGCCACTGCGGGGAATCTTCGCCGTGGCGCAGGCGGGTAAGGGTGAGCGCATCGGCCCAGGCCTGGCGCAGCAGGGTCTGCACGAAGCGCGGCGGCTGCGTGGCCTGGCACCACTGGTCGATCTGGGTGGTGGCCTCGCGCCGGGCCAGTTCCAGCCGTTCCTTGCCGCGTGCGGCTTCCACGTGGCGGCGTTCGGCCAGTTCGGCGCGGTGCGCGGCGGCGCGCTGGTGCTGCTGGATTTCCTCGTTGGCGGCGGCAAATGCTTCCGGCGTGCGCGCATCCTGGCCCAGCAGGCCCTGCACGCTCTGCGCCAGCCGCTGCAGCAGCTGCGGGTCCACGTCGTCGTCGCCCAGCCAGCGTGCGCCGGCTTCGGCCACGGTGTTCAGCAGTTCGCGCGCCGGGTGTTCGTCGCGCACGAAGAAGGCCGGGTCGGCCATGGCGGCGCGGGCCAGCGGTACCTGCAGGCGCGCCAGCAGGGCCGCGGGCACCGGGTCGGGCCGTTGTTGCTGCTGGACCTGCTGCAACAGCAGCCGCAGCAGGTCCAGGTTGTCGCGGTCGTGCCCGGCCAGCTGCGCCTGCGCGCCATGTTCGCTGCGCAGTTGTGCCAGCAGGGCGCCCTGCAGGTCGGTCACGCTGGTGGCGGCGCTGGCCTGGCCCTGCAGGCGCGCCAGCACGGCGTCCACCGCGGCGGTGGGCAGTGCGGCCGGTTCCAGTGCCAGTGGCTGCGCCGGCAGGCGGCGGGCCTGCTGCAGCAGTTCGTGCAGTACGGTGTTGGCCGGCACGGTCAGCCCGGCGGCCGCTGCATCGGCGCCGGCGAAGGCGTCCTGCATCAGGTTCGACCACGAACCGGCCGGTGCCGAACCACCCCAGCCGGTCATCGGGGTCACCGTGCGCGGCGCGGGGCGTCCGCTGCGTTTGTGGCCGACCGAACGGGTGATCACCCGGCGGGTGGCCGACGAGCGTGCCAGATAGGGGGTGTAGACCAGGCCGGGCAGGACGCCGTGCTGGGCCAGCAGCGCGTTGGCGCGGTCCAGGGTATCGCCCAGGCGTTCCAGGCACTGGCGCTCGAAGCTGCGGTACAGCGCCAGCTGCACCTCCATGCTCAGGCCATCGCGTTCAGCCAGGCGACGCACCATCGCGCACAGCGCCTGCGGTGCCAGCGGCAGCGTTTCCGCATCGAAGGCCGGCGCGGCAGCCAGCACGCCCATGCGCTGGCCCAGCAGGTTCAGCGCATTGGCCGAACGCAGGGTTTCCCTGCGCACCATTTCGACCAGCAGCAGGTCGCGGTCCACCTCGTGTTCGGCAACCAGCGACAGGCCCATCATGGCCGGCAGCGGTGGCGGCGTTGCCGGCGCCGCGGGTGCTGTGGCTGGTTCGCGCAAGCGCACCAGTGCATCGGTCAGGGCATCGAGCATGCGCTCGCTGAAGTGCCCGGCAAAAGCGTGCAGTTGCCCGCGCTGGGCCAGCAGGTCGGCCTGCTGCTGCGGATTGCGCGCGTGGTCGGCGTCGTGCAGCAGGGTCTGTTCCAGCGCCTCCACCGTCAGGATCAACGGTGCGGTGAGGGTGTGGTGGCACAGGCCGATCAACGCGCCCAGCACCTCGCGTACCCGCGGTGGCAGGTCGGCGGCGGCCAGGCGCGCGGTGTCCGCGCTGGACAATGAAAAAACGGCAGACATCGACGAGGGGTTCCGGATTCCCGCGGATCGTTACGGCAATCTACCGTGTCGGCAGGGCAGGGCGCCAGCCGCCGGGCATTGCCTGGCGCCATCCAGAGCGCCCGATCAATCTTCCAGGAACAGACTCACTACATCGTTGGTGAAGCGCCGGCCCAGCTCGGTGGGCTGCACATGGCCGTCGGCCACCTGCAGCCAGCCGCGATGGCGGGCCTGGGCGAGCGGGGCGTCCAGTACGCTGCGCGGCAGGCCGGTGCGCGATTCGAAATCGCGCAGGCTGAAGCCTTCGTGCAAGCGCAGCAGGTTCAGCATGTACTCGAACGGCAGACGCTCGGCAGCGATCACCTCGTCACCGCCGAACGAGGCCGGGCTGCCGGCGCTGTCCAGGTAGGCCTGCGGGTGCTTCACCTTCCAGCGCCGCAGTACGTGTTCTTCGGCGCCGGAACTGATCTTGCCGTGCGCGCCGGCACCGATGCCCAGGTAATCGCCGAAGCGCCAGTAGTTCAGGTTGTGCGCGCTCTGCCGGCCGGGGCGGGCATAGGCGCTGACCTCGTATTGGCCGTAACCGGCATGGGCCAGCAAGGCCTGGCAGTGCTCCTGCATGTCCCAGGCGTTGTCTTCATCGGGAATGCCCTGCGGCGGCCGCGCGAAGAACACTGTGTTCGGTTCCAGGGTCAGCTGGTAGTGCGAGATGTGCGCCGGCTGCAGCGCGAACGCGCGTTCCAGGTCGGCCTCGGCACCGGCCAGGGTCTGTTCGGGTAGCGCGTACATCAGGTCGATGTTGAAGTTGTCGTAGCCCGCGTCCTGGGCCATCTTCACCGCGCGCACGGCCTCGCCACTGTCGTGGATGCGGCCCAGTCGCTTCAGCGCGGCATCGTCGAAACTCTGGATGCCGAAGCTGAGCCGGTTCACGCCTGCCGCGCGGTAGCGGTCGAAGCGCCCGTGTTCGGCTGTGCCCGGGTTGGTTTCCAGGGTGACTTCGGCATTGGGCGCGAAGCGCAGGCGCGCGCTGGCCTGCTGCAGGAAGCGGTCGATGGCCTCGGGTGGGAACAGGCTGGGCGTACCGCCGCCGAAGAACACGCTGTGCACCACCCGGCCCCAGACCAGCGGCAGATCCTGGTCCAGGTCGCGCAGCAGGGCGTCGATGTAGGCCTCGAACGGCAGCTCACCCTTGGCCTGGTGCGAGTTGAAATCGCAGTACGGGCATTTGCGCACGCACCAGGGCAGGTGCACGTACAGCGACAGCGGCGGCGGCACCAGCCGCACCGGTGCGGGGTGGCCGTGATCGCCGTCGCAGGCTTCGCCGGGCAGGTGGTTGCAGTGATCGTGGGCGTGGGACATGACGGCAGAACTAGGTGCAGGTGTGGGTCAGAGAGCGGCAGCCAGCTGCAGCTTCAGCTGCTGCAGGGCCAGTGCGCGGTGGCTGATCGCGTTCTTCAGCGCCGGCTCCATTTCCGCGGCGGTCAGGCCGTGGGTGGTGTCCAGGAACACCGGGTTGTAGCCAAAGCCATTCGTACCGCGCAGTTCGCGGATGATCTGCCCTTCCCAGCGGCCTTCGCAGATCAGCGGCTGCGGGTCGGTGGCGTGGCGCAGCAGCACGATCACCGCATAGAAACGCGCGCTGCGCTGGCCATCGGGCACCTCGGCCATGGCCTGCAGCAGCTTGGCATTGTTGGCCGCCGCGTTGGTCGGGTGGCCGGCATAGCGCGCGCTGTACAGGCCGGGCGCACCGCCCAGGGCATCGACGATCAGGCCCGAATCATCGGCCAGTGCCGGCAGTCCGGTGGCCTCGCAGGCAGCGCGCGCCTTCAGCAGCGCGTTCTCGACGAAGGTCAGGCCGGTTTCGTCCACATCGCCCAGGCCCAGCTCGGCCGCCGAGGTGATCTGCAGCGGCAGGTCGGCCAGGATCTCCTGCATTTCCACCAGTTTGCCGGCGTTGTGGCTGGCAAGCACGAGCGTCTTCATGCGCGGGGCTCCAGCAGGTCCCAGGTGTTGCCGTACAGGTCGCGGAACACCGCAACGGTGGCATAGGGTTCTTCGCGCGGGGCTTCCAGGAATTCCACCCCGGCGGCCAGCATGGCGGCGTGGTCGCGGCGGAAATCGTCGGTGTTCAGGAAGAAGCCGACGCGGCCGCCGGTCTGGTTGCCGATGCGGCTGCGCTGCTCCTCGTTGCTGGCGCGGGCCAGCAGCAGGGCGGCGGCGCTGCCGTCGGTCGGGCCGACCACCACCCAGCGCTTGCTGCCCTGGTCGATGTCCTCAAGCAGGGCAAAGCCCAGCTTGCCGGTGTACCAGGCAATGGCTTCGTCGTAGTCGGCCACCACCAGGGTGGTCAGGGCGATGCGACGGTTCATGCCGACAGCGCCGCCTGCTGCGCGGCCAGCAGTTCGCCCACGCCCTTCTCGGCCAGGCCCAGCAGCGCATCCAGTTCATCGCGGCGGAAGGCATGGCCTTCGGCGGTGCCCTGCAGTTCGATGAAGCCGCCGCCATCGTTCATGACCACGTTCATGTCGGTGTCGCAGTCGCTGTCTTCGGCGTAATCCAGGTCCAGCACCGGGGTGCCGCGGTATACGCCCACCGACACGGCGGCCACCGCGCCCAGGATCGGGTTGCGCTTGATGTCGCCACGCTTCATCAGCACGTTCACCGCATCGACCAGGGCCACGTAGGCGCCGGTGATGGCCGCGGTACGGGTGCCACCGTCGGCCTGCAGCACGTCGCAGTCCAGGGTGATGGTGCGTTCGCCCAGCGCATTGCGGTCCACGCAGGCACGCAGGCTGCGGCCGATCAGGCGCTGGATTTCCAGCGTGCGGCCGCCCTGCTTGCCACGCGCGGCTTCACGGTCGCTGCGGGTGTGGGTGGCGCGCGGCAGCATGCCGTACTCGGCGGTCACCCAGCCTTCGCCCTTGCCGCGCAGGAAGCCGGGCACACGGTTTTCCACGCTGGCGGTGCACAGCACGCGGGTTTCACCGAAGCAGACCAGCACCGAGCCTTCGGCGTGGCGGGTGAAACCGCGTTGGATGACGACCGGACGGAGCTGGTCGGGCTGGCGGCCACTGGGGCGGGCATCGGACATGGTGCGAATTCCCTGGAGGGTAAGGCAGGCAGGTACGCCGCCATGCCCGCACCCGTCAGGGGCAGGCAGGGAGGCTCGAATAGGGCCGCTAGGGTACCATTCCCCCTTTGAGAGCATCGGAAACGCTGATGATTCGAAGCATGACGGCCTATGCCGGTGGCGAGCGCGCCACGGCCTGGGGCACGCTGGGCTGCGAGCTGCGCTCGGTCAACCACCGCTTCCTGGAAGTGGGCACCCGCCTGCCCGAGGAACTGCGTGCGCTGGAACCGCAGCTGCGCGAACGCATCGCCGCGCGTCTGAGCCGCGGCAAGCTGGACCTGGTGATGCGCCTGCGCGCACCCGAAGCCGCCGCCAGCCTGCAGGTGAACGAAGCGCTGCTGGGCCAGCTGGGCCAGTTGGCGCACCGCCTCACCTCGGATTTCCCCAATCTGCAGGTCAGCTTCACCGAGCTGCTGCAGCTGCCGGGCGTGACCCAGGGCGAGGCCACCGATGCCGCCGCCCTGCAGCTGGAAGCGCTGGCCCTGCTGGAGCAGGTGCTGGACGGCTTCGTGGCCGCCCGTGAGCGCGAAGGCGACAAGCTGGCCACCGCCATTGCCGAGCGCGTGGACGCGATCGAGCGCATCGCCGCCGAAGTGCGCACGCTCATTCCGGCCATTCGCGACGGGCAGCGCGCCAAGCTCGCCGCCCGCCTGGCCGACCTGCCGCACCCGGTCGACCCCGGCCGTGCCGAGCAGGAACTGGTCATGTGGCTGCAGAAGCTGGACGTGGATGAAGAGCTGGACCGGCTGGGCAGCCACATCGTGGAAATCCGCCGCGTGCTGAAGCAGCGCGAGCCGGTCGGCCGCCGCCTGGATTTCCTGCTGCAGGAATTCAACCGCGAAGCCAACACCCTGGGTTCCAAGTCGGTGGACAGCCGCACGTCCAACGCGGCGGTGGAACTGAAGGTGCTGATCGACCAGATCCGCGAACAGGTGCAGAACATCGAATGAGCAGCCAGCCCACCCCCATCGGCGCGCCCGCGCGCGGCACCCTGTACATCGTGGCCGCGCCGTCCGGCGCCGGCAAAAGCAGCATCGTCAACGCCACCCTGGCGCGCGACCCGCAGATCGCGCTGTCGATCTCCTTTACCTCGCGCGCCATGCGCCCGGGCGAAGTGAACGGTGAGCACTACCACTTCGTCAGCGCGGAGAAGTTCGAGGAAATGATCGCCGCCGGCGATTTCTTCGAGCACGCCTGGGTGCACGGCGACTGGAAGGGTACCGCCCGGCAGTCGGTGGAACCGCAGCTGGCCGCCGGCCAGGACGTGCTGCTGGAGATCGACTGGCAGGGTGCGCAGCAGGTGCGCCAGCTGGTGCCCGGCACGGTGACGGTGTTCATCCTGCCGCCGTCCAAGCAGGCCCTGCAGGACCGCATGCGCAAGCGCGGCCAGGACAGCGAGGCGGTGATCGCCCAGCGGCTGGGTGCGGCGCGCGAGGAAATGCTGCACTTCAACGACTTCGACTACGTGATCGTGAACGAAGTCTTCGACACGGCAGTGAACGAGCTGTGCGCCATCTTCACCGCCAGCCGCCTGCGCCGGGAAGCCCAGAAGGTCCGCCACGCCGGCCTGATCCAGGCCCTGCTGACCCCGGATTCGGGCGCAACTGACTGATTCCAAAAGACTCCGCCAGGGGTTGGCTTGATTTTGTCCAGCCCCTGGCCGTACACTCCGTCCCCTTTCCCTCATTCGACTGAGCGGCCGACCGGTCGCCGGGAGCCCGTATGGCCCGCATTACCGTAGAAGATTGCCTGGAAGTCGTTAACAACCGTTTCGACCTGGTCATGATGGCCTCCAAGCGCGCCCGCCAGCTCGCCAATGGCGTGCAGGCCACGCTGGACAACAGCGAAACCGAAGACAAGCCGACCGTGCTGGCGCTGCGCGAAATCGCTGCCCGCAAGATCGACAACGCGCTGATCGACGAAGTCGAGAAGGCCGAGCGCGAGCGTGCCGAGCGCGAAGCGCTGGAATGGGCCGCCGCGGAAGTGGTTGCCGACGAAGACATGTCCAAGAACGACGATTGATCGCATCGATCAAGGTCATTGCTGGACAGCCGAACAGCCCGCCCCGTGCGGGCTGTTTCGCATTCAGGGTTTGCCGTAAACGTCGCGCTGGAATAGGCTTCGGGCATGAACCCAGGCCCCACTGCCAAGGTAGCCGCGCCCACCGCCGCGGCCGTACCTGATTACGTCCTCCAGCTTGAACGCGCCGCCCACTACCTGCCCCCCGAGCAGCTGCCGCTGCTGCGCCGGGCCTGGGAAGTCGGTGCGTCGGCACATGCTGGGCAGACGCGCAAGTCGGGCGAACCCTACATCACCCACCCGGTGGCCGTGGCCCAGGTGCTGGCCGAGCTGGGCCTGGATGTGGAAGCGCTGATCGCTGCGATCCTGCACGACACCATCGAAGACACCCCGCTGACCCGCGAGGAACTGGCCGCCGAGTTCGGCGAAGCCGTGGCCGAGCTGGTCGACGGCGTGACCAAGCTGGACAAGCTGAAGTTCCGCGACCGCCAGGAAGCGGCCGCCGAGAGCTTCCGCAAGATGCTGCTGGCGATGTCGCGCGACCTGCGCGTGATCATGATCAAGCTGGCCGACCGCCTGCACAACATGCGCACGCTGGGCGCGCAGAGCCGCGAAGCGCGCGGCCGCATCGCCCGCGAGACGCTGGAGATCTATGCGCCCATCGCCCAGCGCCTGGGCATGAGCCTGGTCAAGAGCGAACTGCAGAACCTGGGCTTCAAGGCGCTGTACCCGTGGCGCCACGCGATCATCGAAAAGCACATCCGCAGCCAGCCGGTGGTGCGCCGCGAGGCCATGGCGCAGGTGGAAGTGCAGCTGTCGCAGCGGTTGGCCAAAGAAGGCCTGGAACACCGTCTGGTCAGCCGCATCAAAACCCCGTGGAGCATCTACAACAAGATGCGCGACGAGAACAAATCCTTCGACCAGGTGATGGACGTGTTCGGCTTCCGCCTGGTCGTGCGCAGTGTGCCCAGCTGCTACCACTCGCTGGGCGCGGTGCACGCCACGTTCAAACCGCTGGACGGTCGCTTCCGCGATTTCATCGCCATTCCCAAGGCCAACGGCTACCAGTCGCTGCACACGGTGCTGTTCGGGCCGTACGGTTCGCCCATCGAAGTGCAGATCCGCACCGAGGAAATGGACCTGATCGCCGAACGCGGCGTGGCCGCGCACTGGACCTACAAGTTCGGCGGCGATACCCCCAACAGCGCGCAGAGCCGGGCCCATGCCTGGATCGTCGAACTGATCGATTCGCAGCGTGCGGCCGGTTCGTCGCTGGAATTCCTCGACAACGTGAAGGTCGACCTGTTCCCGGACGAGGTCTACCTGTTCACCCCGAAGGGCAAGATCCTGGCCCTGCCGCGCAACGCAACCGCGCTGGATTTCGCCTACGCCGTGCACACCGACGTGGGCAACATGGCCGTGGCCTCGCGCGTGGACAAGAAGCTGGTGCCGCTGCGCACCAAGCTGGTGTCGGGGCAGTCGGTGGAAATCATCACCGCACGTTCGGCCACGCCCAAGCCGCAGTGGCTGGAATTCGTGGTGACCAGCAAGGCGCGCACCGCCATCCGCCACCAGTTGAAGCAGCTGGAACACGAAGACGCCGTGCAGCTGGGCCACCGCATGCTGGACCGCGCGCTGGAAGCGATGGATTCGTCGCTGGAACGCCTGCCCAAGGGCCGTCTGGACGCCTTCCTGGCCGAACACCGCTACCCGCGCCTGGAAGCGCTGCTGGCCGAAGTGGCGCTGGGCAACTGGATGCCGACCCAGGCCGCGCAGGCGCTGATGTCCTACGCCGAACTGCGTGGCGGTCCGCGACACCATTCGCAGGAAAAGATCCTGATCAACGGCAGTGAACGCGGCGTGGTCACCTTCGCCGGTTGCTGCCAGCCGATTCCCGGCGACGAAATCATGGGCTACCACACCGCCGGCAAGGGCATCGTGGTGCACCGCATGGATTGCCCGAACCTGGCCGAGCTGCGCAAATCGCCCGAACGCTGGGTGCCGATCGGTTGGGACACCACCGTGTCCGGCGATTACGACACTGCCCTGGTGGTGGAAGTGGAGAACGGCACCGGCGTGCTGGCGCAGTTGGCCGCCGCGATTGCCCAGAGCCACTCCAACATCGAGCGCGTGGATTATCTGGACCGCGACTTCAACGCCGCCGTGCTGGCGTTCAACATCCAGGTACGCGACCGCAACCACCTGGCCGAAGTGATGCGCCGCCTGCGCCGCCTGTCGGTGGTGCAGTCGGTACGCCGCCAGTAACGCACACCTGGGGTCGGATCCCTCTCCAACGGAGAGGGCTCTGACCCCATCGCGTGACCCGATCGCATGCACGGGGTCAGAGCCGTTTCCCGCAGGGAAACGGATCCGACCCCAGCCGCATCACGCCACCTGTTCGCGCCAGTAGGCATGCAGCGCCGCGATATCTCCGGCAGTCAGCAGCGGCATCGCCGCCTGGATGTGCGCCAGCGGCCACGCCCACCACGCCATTTCCAGCAGCCGCGCGATGTCCTCCGCTTCGAAGCGGCTGCGCAGCACCTTGGCTGGGTTGCCGCCCACGATGGCGTAGGGCGCCACGTCGCGGGTCACCAGCGCCCGGCTGCCGATCACGGCGCCATCGCCAATGCGCACGCCCGGCAGGATCATCGCCTCGGCGCCGATCCACACGTCATTGCCGATGACCGTGTCACCGGCCGGGCTGAAGGCGTCATTTGCCGCAGCGAAGGCCGGCTCTTCCTGCATGTAGAAGAACGGGAACGTCGATGCCCAATCGTGCCGGTGGCCCTGGTTGCCAGCCATGATGAAACTGGCGCCGCTGCCGATCGAGCAGAAGCTGCCGATGATCAGCTTGTCCACGTCATCGCGGTCAGGCAGCAGGTAGCGCGCACAATCGTCAAAGCCGTGCCCGTGGTAGTAGCCGGAGTAGTAGCTGTAGCGGCCGACCAGGATGTTGGGGTTGGTGACCATTTCGGTCAGCAGCTTGCCCTTGAAGGGCGAGTCGAAAACGTTTGCCATGGTGCGGCCCTGCCGGAATCTGCAGCCAGTCTACGGAAGCCCGGCCCGGGCGAGTCCAGTAGATCCACGCCATGCGTGGATGATGTTCCGCGAACGTGACGCACGGGGTCAGAGCCGTTTCCCGCCGGGAAACGGATCCGACCCCGGCCGCATCGACCCCAGCCGACATCGCGCCCAGCCGGTACAATCACCGCTCTGTTTTCCCCCAACGCACCGGAGCGACCATGTCCCGCCAGATCATCAACACCGAAAAGGCGCCTGCCGCCATCGGCCCGTACTCGCAGGCCGTGCGCGCCGGCAACACCGTGTACTTCTCCGGCCAGATTCCGCTGGACCCGGCCACCGGCGACATCGTCGGCGTGGGTGATGTGGAAGCGCAGGCCCGCCGCGCCTTCGACAACCTCAAGGCCGTGGCCGAAGCCGCCGGTGGTTCGCTGGACAAGGTCGTGCGCCTGGGCCTGTACCTGACCGACCTGGCCGAATTCGCCAAGGTCAACGCCGTCATGCAGGACTACTTCCAGGCCCCGTTCCCGGCCCGTTCCACCATCGAAGTCTCCGGCCTGCCGAAGGGCGCCAACTTCGAGGTCGACGCGGTGATGGTCATCGACTGACCCACCCGTGGCACGCAAGGCGGCGGTCACCCCGGCACTGTCACCGTCCGGCGAAGCATCCCTGGCGATGCTGGCCGGCGTGGGCCCGGCCGTGGCCGCCAAACTGCAGGCGCGTGGCCTGGCCACCCTGCAGGATCTGTGGCTGCACCTGCCGCTGCGCTATGAAGACCGCACCCGGCTGACCCGCATCGAAGACCTGCGCCCGGGTGTGCCCGCGCAGGTGGAAGTGCGGGTCACCGCGGTCGAACGCGGCATGCGTTACCGGCCCATGCTGAAGGTGGCGGTGGAAGACGAAGGGCGGGGCACCCTGGTGCTGCGCTTCTTCCACTTCCGCCAGCAGCAGGTCGGCCAGTTCGCGGTGGGCAACCGGCTGCGCTGCTTCGGCACGCCCAAGCCCGGCCACCTCGGCCTGGAAATCGTCCACCCCAGCTACCAGGTGCTGGGCCGCAACGACGACCCCGAACTCGGCGACCGCCTCGACCCGGTGTATCCCACCGTGGAAGGCGTCGGCCCGATGACCATGCGCAAGCTGATCGGCCAGGCCCTGGACCGCCTGCCCGAGGAAAGCACGCTGGAGCTGCTGCCCACCGGCTGGCTCGACGGCCTGGGCCTGCCGTCGCTGCGCAGCGCGCTGCTGACCGTGCACCGGCCGCCACCGGATGCCGATCTGGCCGCGCTGGCCGCGGGCACCCACCCGGCGCAGCGACGTCTGGCGATGGAAGAACTGCTGGCCCACCACCTCAGCCTGCGCCGCCAGCGCATCGCGTTGCAGGCGCATCACGCGCCGCCGCTGGCGGGTCCGGGCAAGCTGGCCAAGGCGCTGCTGAGGCAGCTGCCGTTCGCGCTGACCGGCGCGCAGGCACGCGTGTTCAAGCAGATCCGCGAAGACCTCGCACGCCCCAGCCCGATGCTGCGGCTGGTGCAGGGCGACGTCGGTTCCGGCAAGACCGTGGTTGCCGCGCTGGCCGCCATGCTGGCGGTGGAGCAGGGCAAGCAGGTTGCTTTGGCCGCACCCACCGAGCTGCTGGCCGAACAGCACCTCAACAATCTTCGCGGCTGGCTGGAACCGCTGGGCGTACGCGTCTGCTGGCTGGCCGGCAAGGTCACCGGCAAGGCGCGCGCCAAGGTGATCGAGCAGGTCGCCAATGGCGAAGCGCAGGTCGTGGTCGGCACCCATGCGCTGATGCAGGAAGCGGTGGTGTTCCAGGACCTGGCCTTGGCCATCGTCGACGAGCAGCACCGCTTCGGCGTGCACCAGCGGCTGGCCCTGCGTGACAAGGGGGCAGGCGCACACAGCGTGCCGCACCAGCTGGTGATGACCGCCACGCCCATTCCGCGCACGCTGGCGATGTCCGAATACGCGGACCTGGATGTATCGGCCATCGACGAACTGCCGCCGGGCCGCACGCCCGTGCAGACGGTGGCATTGAACAATGACCGCCGCCCCGAGCTGATCGAACGCATCGCATTGGCCTGCCAGGAAGGGCGGCAGGTGTACTGGGTGTGCACCCTCATCGAGGAAAGCGAAGAGCTGGATGCCACGCCCGCGCAGGCCACCTACGAATCGCTGCAGGCGCTGCTGCCCGGCGTGCGCGTGGGCCTGGTGCATGGCCGCCTGAAGGCGGCGGAAAAGCTGGCCACGATGGTCGCGTTCAAGGCCGGCGAGATTGATCTGCTGGTGGCCACCACCGTGATCGAAGTGGGCGTGGACGTACCCAATGCCTCGTTGATGGTGATCGAGAACGCCGAGCGTCTCGGCCTGGCCCAGCTGCACCAGCTGCGCGGTCGGGTGGGGCGTGGTTCGGCGGTATCGCGCTGCGTGCTGCTGTACCAGGCACCGCTTTCGCAGATGGCGCGCGAGCGCCTGCAGACCATGCGCGAAACCAACGATGGCTTCGTCATCGCCGAGAAGGATCTGGAACTGCGCGGCCCCGGTGAACTGCTGGGCACCCGCCAGACCGGCCTGGCCGGCTTCCGCATTGCCGACCTGGCCCGCGATGCCGGCCTGCTGCCCGGCGTGCACGACCTGGCCGAACGCCTGCTTGCCCAGCAACCCGCGCTGGCCGACCGCGTGGTCAACCGCTGGATCGGCACCGCCGTGCGCTACGCCTCGGCGTAACGGCCGAAGGGGTCACATCCCTTTGCGCAGCAAAGGGCTCTGACCCCATTTCCGGAATGCTCATCCACGCATGGCGTGGCTCTACTGGAGCATCGGTAGCGCCGGGCCATGCCCGGCGGCCGTTCGCGCACCACCTGTAGAGCCGAGCCCATGCTCGGCTGCTCTCACACATCGGGGTCAGAGCCCTTGCCCTCTGGGCAAGGGATCTGACCCCATTCCTGCCGCATTTGCCCCCGGAGCGGGGTGGTCTTGCAACGGTCATCAACCCGGTCCACACTTCGTTGCCGATCTGAAGACGGCAACGATGACCCACAAGATCCCGCTGTTGATCGACACCGACCCCGGTGTGGACGACGCCCTGGCCCTGCTGATGGCCTTCGCCGATGAACGGCACGACGTGGTCGCCCTGACCATCGCTGCCGGCAACGTCGGCCTCGACTACACCGTCCGCAACGCCCTCAAGCTCTGCGACATCGTCGGCCGCACCGACGTGCCGGTGTTCGCTGGCAGCCCCGATCCGCTGATCCACCCCTCGATGGACGCTGCCCACGTGCACGGCCGCGACGGCTATGGCGATGTCGACCTGCCGCCGCCGAGCCGCCAGGCCGAGGCCGAACACGCCGCGCTGGCCATCCTGCGCCTGTCGCACCAGTACGCCGGCGAGCTGATGCTGGTGATGCTGGGCCCGCTGACCAACCTGGCGCTGGCGCTGAAGCTGGACCCGACCCTGCCACAGCGCATCAAGCGCATCGTGGTGATGGGCGGTGCCGTCACCTGCCACGGCAACATCACCCCGGCCGCCGAATTCAACATCGCCTTCGACCCCGAAGCCGCGCATGTGGTGTTCACCTCGTTCAAGCACCTGCTGGTGTCCGATTGGGAGGCCACTGTCGCCCACGGCCTGCCGCTGGAGCAGGCGGAGCAGTGGCTGCAGGCCGATTCCGACCGCGCACGCTTCTATGAGCTGATCTCGCGCAAGACCCGCGCGCTGTCCGAAGACGCCAAGGGTGGCCGCTGGTACACCGCCGATGCGGTGGCCATGGCCTGGGCGCTGAACCCGGAAGGCCAGCTGCAGGTGGAATCGCGTCCGCTGAACGTGGAACTGAACGGAACGTTCAGCCGCGGCGCCACCATCGTCGACTGGAACCGCCAGACCGGCCAGCCGGACAACTGCGACCTGCTGATGGCCTACGACCAGGCCCGTTTCGAGGCCCTGGTGCGGCAGGCGCTCGGCGCCAATTGATCCCGATGTGCAAACACCGGTTGCCCCGCGTGG
Source organism: Stenotrophomonas sp. S49 (assembly GCF_016624905.1). Lineage (NCBI taxonomy): Bacteria > Pseudomonadati > Pseudomonadota > Gammaproteobacteria > Lysobacterales > Lysobacteraceae > Stenotrophomonas > Stenotrophomonas sp. S49. Next base: position 16,280 of record NZ_JACVUD010000016.1, read on the forward strand.
CAGCCGGTGTTTATAATGCCGCTCTTGACCACCAGCCCATTTACGGTGTGAGCCCATGAAGGCCGATATCCATCCGAACTACCGCGACGTCGTCTTCGAAGACGTCACTTCCGATTTCAAGATCCTGACCCGCTCCACCATGGCGACCAAGGAAACCACCACCTGGACCGACGGTAACGAATACCCGCTGGTCAAGGTTGAAATTTCCTCGGCTTCGCACCCGTTCTACACGGGCAAGCACAAGGTGATCGACACCTCGGGCCGTATCGACAAGTTCCAGAAGCGCTACGCGCGCTGATCCGTCGATCCAGCTTCGAACCGACGGCCGCGCTTTGCGCGGCCGTTTGTTTTTGTCCGGCGCCCACCCAACGGGTGTTTGGAATGGCGGAACAGACCGTTCAGGGGATGGCGTCTTTGCCCATCAAGGCCGCTTGCCGGCAGGGTTGCCCCTGCCCGTCGTCTACGACTTCCGTCTAGCACCCGACAAATGCTGCTGTGCGATAATGACCTGATCCCCGGCACAGGCCGAGGACGTCATTCACGTGCCTGACCAATGCGCTTGGGCAGGCGCCTTCCCATGAAGGAGCGCACACAGTGTCCGATCTTGATCAGGTCACGCTCAACGCCGGCGACACGTCGGTCGTTCTGCCCGTCATCAAACCCACCCTTGGCAACGACTGCGTCGACATTGCGAAGCTGACCAAGGAAACGGGGTATTTCACCTACGATTCCGGCTTCACCGCCACGGCCAGCTGCAAGTCGGCCATCACCTACATCGATGGCGACAAGGGCGTGCTGCTGTACCGCGGCTACCCGATCGAACAGCTGTCGGAAAAGTCGAGCTACGTCGAAGTGGCCTACCTGCTGATCAACGGCGAGCGCCCGAGCGCCGAGCAGCTGAAGGCCTTCACCGATGAGCTGGCTGCCGAAGCCAATGTCGATGAGTCGATCAACACCCTGATCGGCAGCTTCGCCAAGGATGCCCACCCGATGGCCATCCTGACCGCCGCCATCGCGCAGCTGTCGGCCATCTACCACGCCTCGCTGGACCTGTCCGACGCCGAACAGCGCCGCCAGGCTGCCGTGCGCCTGATCGCCAAGGTGCCGACCCTGTCGGCCCTGATCTACCGCCACGGCAAGGGCCTGCCGGCCAACAAGCCGGACACCTCGCTGGATTACGTCAGCCGCTTCCTGAAGCAGACCTTCGAGTCGGCTGATGGCCAGTACGATCTGAACCCGGACGTGGTCAAGGCACTGGACCTGCTGTTCATCCTGCACGCCGACCACGAGCAGAACGCCTCGACCTCGACCGTGCGCCTGGTCGGTTCGACCGGTGCCAACCCGTACGCGTCGGTCGCCGCTGGCGTCACCGCGCTGTGGGGTCCGGCCCACGGCGGTGCCAACGAAGCCGTGCTGAAGATGCTGGAAGAGATCGGCACCGCCGACAACGTCGAGTCCGCCGTGGTCAAGGCCAAGGACAAGACTTCCGGCTTCCGCCTGATGGGCTTCGGCCACCGCGTGTACAAGAACTTCGACCCGCGCGCCAAGGTCATCGGTGAGATGACCGGCAAGGTGCTGAAGCAGCTGGGCGTGCAGGATCCGCTGCTGGACGTGGCCGTGAAGCTGGAACAGGCCGCGCTGCAGGACGAGTACTTCGTCGCCCGCAAGCTGTACCCGAACGTCGATTTCTACAGCGGCATCATCTACAAGGCGCTGCAGATCCCGACCGAAATGTTCACCGTCATGTTCGCCCTGGGCCGTACCTCCGGCTGGGTCTCGCATTGGCTGGAACAGCAGGTCGACCCGGAAATGAAGATCGGCCGTCCGCGCCAGGTCTACACCGGCAGCGACGTGCGCGACTACCAGGGCTGATCGCCTGCGGTAGGTCGTGAGAAGAACGCCCCGCATTGCGGGGCGTTTTTTTTGCGTCGTGCATGCCCTCGGCGCCGTGCCCCGGTAGCGCCGGGCCATGCCCGGCGGCTCCTGCCCTGGTATGCGCGTCCGCGCAAAAACCATCCACGCATGGCGTGGATCTACAGGTGCTCGCCGTCGGCACCGCGTCCCGGTAGCGCCGGGCCATGCCCGGCGGCTCCTGCCCTGGTAGCTGCCAACCTTGGCTGGCACGCCTTTGCGCTCGTCTCGCGCGTATCCACCCGCGCCAAGACCGCGTGATTCAAGGGTCTCACCAGCTTCACAACCGCTCGCGCAGCCTCAGGACGCACGCTGCACCCGCAGCACCGATACGGAGCGTCCACCCATGAGTACCCGATTCGATCCACCCGAGCGCGGCCCGCTCGGCCCAGACGTCGCCACTGTCGTCACTGCCCCCATCGTCGCGCCGCCCAGCGAAAGCGCCGTGTCCTGGGGCGCGATCTTCGCGGGCGCCGCCGCCGCCGCCGCGCTCTCCCTCGTACTGCTGATCCTCGGCGTCGGCCTGGGCCTGTCCTCGGTCTCGCCGTGGTCGTTCGAAGGCGTCAGCAAGGAAACCTTCGGCTGGTCCAGCATCGCCTGGCTCACCTTCACCGCATTGGCTGCTTCCGGCCTGGGTGGCTACCTGGCCGGGCGCCTGCGCACCAAGTGGACGCAGATCCACGGTGATGAAACCTACTTCCGCGATACCGCGCACGGCTTCGTGTCGTGGGCCGTCGCCACGCTGCTCACCGCTGGCTTGCTGACCTCGGCCATCGGTGGCGTGCTGGGTGCCGGCGCCAAGGTTGCAGGCGCCACTGCAGGTGCCGCCGTGTCCACCGCAGGCGTTGCTGCTGCAGGTGCTGGCAGCGCTGCAGCCGCTGCGCCGGAAGGCGACCTCAACTACTGGGTCGATTCGCTGTTCCGCAACGCCACCAATCCGGGCCCGGACACCGCAGGTGCACCGCCGGCTCCGCCCGCACCGGGCGCGGCACCGATCGACCCGGCTGCGCCGCCGCCGCCGGCCGCCGGCACCGGCCCGCGTGATGCCCGCATGGCGCCGCCGCCGCGCCCGATGCCGGGCCACGGCCCGATGGGCGACCGTCGTGAAGTCCGCGCCGAAGTGAACCGCATCATCGTCAACAGCCTGCAGGGCGATGGCCTGGATCCGGCCGACACCCAGTACCTGTCGCAGCTGATCGCACGCGAAACCGGCATGAGCCCGGCCGAAGCGCAGGCCCGCGTGACCGATGTGCAGACGCGCATGCGTGCTGCGCTGGAAAAGGCCAAGAACACGGCCAAGGAAGCCGCCGATGATGCGCGCAAGGCGACGGCCTATGCCGCACTGTGGCTGTTCATCACCCTGCTGATCGGTGCGTTCTTCGCCAGCCTCAGCGCCACCTGGGGCGGCCGCCGCCGCGACCTGTAACCCGCATTCCATGCAAGGAGACCTGCCATGAAAATGATTCTGCTCTGGCTGTTGGGCGTGCCGATTCCGCTGTTGATCCTGTACGCGATCTTCTTCTGACAGCACGCGCTTGAATGCTCTGACCATCAGGCCGCCGAAAGGCGGCCTGATGCGTTTGCAACGCCGCGCCATGCCCGGCGGCGTCTGCGCCATCCACGCATGGCGTGGAACTACTGATGCTGCGTGCAATGAGGTTAGTTGCAAAACAATCGGCGAAAAGTTGCATCTCTCTCAAACCTTGACCGTCATCCCCAAAATTCCTTAACAACCAAATATTTAGGAATCGTTGAATGGTCAGGAGCGGGTAAGGATTTTTACCATTCCCCCGTCGCCACTCCCTACCTCCGGCGTGGTGACGCTCCCCTCCCACCCTCCTTCCTCCGGCAGGGGAGCTTCTTCCTTTCATTGTCCGAGAGAGACAACCGATGAATACCATTCTGAAGAAGGTCGCGCTGGCTGCAGCGCTGGCCACCGCTTCGCTGTCCGCACACGCCGCTGAAGCCGAAATTGCTGTATGGGCCGACGTTGATCCCACCCTCGCTCTGCTGAAGGTCGATGGCACCGCCCTGGACGACTCGGTCAAGCTGGCCTTCAACCCCGTTCTCGGCCGCCTGGCGGACTGGACCGATCGCGTCCGCATCTACAGCAACGCCGTCGACAAGGACATTGAAGTGCGCCTGGGCGCTGATCCAGTGCTGCTGCGCCAAGGTGGCGGTGGCACTGCCGTGCCGCTGGCGGTCAGCCTGAATGGTGAGGTCCTCACCACCGCCCCGCGAACCTACGAGGCCAGCAAGATCTTCGACGGTGCACTGGGTGGCGCGTCCATTCCGATGGAGCTGCGCATCGCCCATGGCGGCACCGGCAAGATCACCGTCGACGGCAAGTACGAAGGCATCGTCAGCATCGCCATGGTCCAGGCCGCTGGCACCCCGTAATACCCAGCGTTGAACCCCGCGCCGGCCCGACCACCGGGCCGGCCGCACCAGGCACCCCTCCCATGAAAGCTCCCGCACCCGCCGTCACCCGGCTGGCGGTCGCGCTCGCCTTGTCGCTGGCCACGCCGCTGGTCGCGGCACGCGGCGTTCCCGTCGGTTTCGAGGATCTGGTCGAAGGCCAGGTCGAACAGCTCGACATCCGCCTGTTCGGCCGCAGCGCTGGGCTGTCGCCGGTGCGCGTCACCCTGGAACACGTGCAGCTGGAAGATCCCGCACGCGTGCTGCAGGCGCTCGACCTGCCGGCCGATGCCCAGGCCGCGCTGCTGCCCGCGCTGTCGCAGCCGCTGGCACGCAACAGCCATCTGGCCTGCCGTTTCGGCGGCGCCGAAGCCGGCTGCGGCTACCTCGATCCACCGGAAGACCCCAATACCGTGCGCGCGCTGTACGACGAAGGCGAGGGCGCCGTGCGCCTGTTCGTGGCCAAGCAATGGATCACCGCCGAGCCCGCTGCCGACCGCTTCCACCAGATCAGCAGCAATGCCGAGAACGCCTTCCTGCACCAGCAGACCGTCAACCTCAGCGGTGGCCGCGGCTACCAGGCGCTGAGCGCGCAGGGCGCCGGTGCATTGGGCCTGTTCCAGCGTGGCCACATCGCCGTGGACTGGAACCTCAACAGCCAGCAGTACCGCGGTGGCCGGCGCCGCCACGATTTCCAGTTCGACAACGCCTATTACCGCCATGACCTGGGCCCGCAGCATTACCTGCAGGCCGGGCGCATGGACCGCCGCAACCTGTCCAGTCCGCAGGGCGGCACCTTTAGTTTCAGCATGCTGCCGATGGACCGCTTCGCCGGCCTGCGCATCGGCACCACCCAGGCCTACGTGGATACCGAAGCGGCCGTGCAGTCCACGCCGTTGACCGTGCTGCTGGCCCGCGATGCACGCGTGGACGCTTTCGATGGCGAGCGCCTGCTGCAGAGCTTCTACCTGCAGGCCGGCATCAACGATCTGGACACGCGCCGCTTCCCGTTCGGCAACTACACCATCACCCTGCGCATCTACGAAGACGGCGTGCTGGTGCGCAGCGAGGAAGCACCGTTCGACAAGGGCGGCGACTGGGCCAACAGCAGCGTGCAGTGGTTCATGCAGGGCGGCCGCCGCAACGAGCGCCGCAGCGATCGCTTCGATGGCGAGATGGCCGCCATGGTCGGCCTGCGCGTGCCGATGGGCCGCGATGCCGCCCTCACCGCCGGCGCCGCCGATCTGGGCGGCTTCAGCTACGGCGAGCTGCGCGTGGACCTGCGCCACATGTTCACCACCCAGGACGTGCGCGCCAGCTTCAGCGGCATGCGCGGCAGCGACGGCAGCAGCGGCCAGCAGCACCAGCTGTCCTACCGCCGCAAGGCGTCCTGGAACGTCTACCAGCAGCGCCTGCGTGGGCGCGCCTGCCAGTTCGAAACCGATACCCGCGACCGCCTGGCCTGCGCCGATTCGCTCAGCGCATCCATGTCGCTGCCGGTGGCCGGCGGCAACGCCTACGTCGCCTACACCCGCCGACAGACCTGGAGCCGCGGCACCGTGCTCAACACAGACCCCGATGACCCGATGGCCGCACTCGACCCGCTGCTGCCGTGGGAGCCGCGCTACAGCCGCGAACCCAACCTCACCCGCACCTGGCAGGCCAGCTACAGCCGCATGCAGCGCTGGCAGGAATTCAGCGTCTCCACCCGCGTGGGCGTGTGGCAGCAGGGCACCCAGCGCAGCGTGGGCGACAGCCGCGACTGCGGCATCTTCATCAACTTCAGCCTGACCCGCCTGCAGCGCCGCGACATCGGCAGCTCGCAGCGGCGCTATGCGCTGGATGCGCGCCAGCCGCAGCACGCGCGCCCCGATGTGAACTACAGCGCCGGCCAGACCCTGCGCCAGGAAGTGGATGCGCAGTACCGCGAGGCCACCGTGGACCTTCGCGGCAACAACAACGACCGCTACAGCGCATCGCTGAGCGGGCAGACCCAGAACAAGTACGGCCACACCGGCGCCAGCGTGGCGCACTACCAGCAGCGCGGCGGCAACGAAGTGACCTACAGCGCCACGCACAGTTCCGGGCTGGCGCTGGGCCGCCGTGGTTTCTACTGGGGCGGTGGCCTGGGCGCCGAAGCCGGCCTGGCCGTGCAGGTCGATGGCACCGACGATCTGGAACTGACCGGCGTGGCCGCCGAATTGCAGGTGGGCGGCCAGCGCAAGCAGCGCCTGGCGCTGGGCGAACGCCGGCTGATGCCGCTGTCGGCCTATCAATCGCACCGCGCCGAAGTGCAGGACGCCAGCGCTCTGAACAGCGACGCCGCCATCCGCGTGACCGGCGTGGGCGGCGCACGCCCGCTGTTCCTCGCGCCCGGCCGCCTGGTGCGCATGCCGGTGCCGATTGAAGTGACCTACACCTTCATCGGCAATGCGCGCGACATCGCCGGCGTGCCGCTGGGCGGCGCCCGCATCCTCAACGCGCCCGTGCCCGGTACCGGCAGCAACGGCGGCTTCGTGGCCGACTTCCCGCGCCGCGAACGCACCCTGTACCTGCTGCAGGACGACCGCCTGCTGCAGTGCCCGCTGCAGGTACGCGAGCGCCGCAGCGTAGTGATGCTGGTGGGTGCGGTGAACTGCGAGCCGCTTTCGGTGGCGCAGCTGCCGCCGGATATCCGCCAGCAGGCGCGGGTAACCCGGCTGCTGCAGGAACAGGCGTTGATTGCAGGCACGCAGCAGACCGCTGCGGCAGGAGGTACGCCATGAAGCGCGCGATTCGCGGGTTGATGTGGGTGATGTTGAGTACCGCGCTGGTGGTGATGGTGCCGCGGGCGTTTGCGCAGCGGCCGCCGGACCAGGCGCCCATAGGTGTAAGCCAAGACTTCAGCCTGTCTTGGGATCGGTCAGCCGTCCCAACGATGATTGAGTTGGTACCTCGAAAGACAGTGATTGCCAATGATCGAACAGGGCTTGATGGCTATGGAAAGCTGTTCTACACCTGCGTCTCCAGTGCGGATACGCAGCAAGGACGGTGTCCCACCTCCGACACAATGGACGCCGCTGCAAACGAGGCGAGCACTATCGCTCTGCAATTCCGCGAAAAGCGTAGCGGAATGCGGATCGATGTACATGTTGAAGGTGAGCTACTACGGATTCAACCCACTGCGGCGTGCTTTTCAGACTACTGGGACCCGACGGCCCACTTTCTCTGGTCTTCCCAGACTGCCGAGTGCAACTTTAGAGATCCCGCCGGGACTGCTCTTGGCCTACGTATTCAACAAAGAGAGCTTGAAAAACTGGTGGCCGGGCATTGGGTTGCCACGCTTTCGATCGATCTTCGCAGGCCCCCGAGTCAGTTCCTTCTGAAGAATGACTTTCGGTTTGAGCTTGCGATAACTGATCGCGACGCAGTAGCCATCTACTTCCCGCACTTCGACGAAATCTCGCCACACGTCGGCATGAACCTCCGCTACGACCCCATCACCCAAACCGTGGGTGGCGGCACGACCGTGGATATGTGCCTGTACGACGGCCTTGGCTCGCAGGCGCCGTACATCGGCGTCACCGTCCGCGATTCCGGTGGGCGTGCACCCGGCCCCACCGGCTTCTCGGCATGGCACCGCGATAGTGGTGGCAGCGGCGACAACGCGCGCCTCGATTACAACGTCACCCTCGACTACAACGGCGCGCCATTGCCTATGCGCAACGGGGTGGAGGAACAACTCACCGGCATCGACACCGCAAAGCTGAAGCTGGTGGTGCTGCCCGGCATGAGCCAGCCCGTGTTCTGCGTGGATACACCGCTGCGCCTGAACATGCCGCGCGTTCCCATCACCGAGAAACAACCCGGCTACTACCGCGGCGACCTGAAGGTCGAGCTCCGCGTGCCCACCGGCGTGCCCTGATCCCCGCCAGGAACTTCCATGAAACGTCTCTCACTCTGTCTGCTCCCGTTCTGCCTGCTGCTGGCACTGCCCGCACAGGCCAACCTGACCGTGCACCCCATGCGCACCTCGGTGGACGCCAAGCGTGGTACCCAGATCCGCGTCTACTCGCAGTCCACCCAGCCGCAGTACATCCAGGCATCGCTGCGCCGCATCGTCGATCCCGCCGGCGCTCAGGAATCCGAAGTGGAGGTTGAACCCGGTGACGCCGCCATCGCCGTAACGCCCGGCAAGTTTGCGTTGTCGGGTGGCGGCAACCGCCTCATTCGTGTCATTCCGCTGCAGCCGGTCGAGCGCGAAACGGCCTACCGCGTGTACTTCGAAGGCGTCGCCGGGCCGGAGGCATCGTCCGCCGAAGCAAAGGAACAGGCCGAAGCAAAGGTCGGCGTGAACCTGGTCTGGGGCGCGCTGGTGAATGTGCTGCCGCATGACGGCACGGTGCTGCCGCGCGTGCAGGGCAACACCCTGCGCAATGACGGCACGTTGCGCCTGGGCATCACCAGCATCGCCGACTGCGTAGGCAGCCGCTGCACGGCACATGACGTGTCCAAGAGCCTGTACCCGGGCAGCACGTTGGAACTGCCGTTCGCCGTTGAGGCCGGGCACACCGTGCAGCTGCGCTACCGGCTGACCCGCGATGGTTACCGCGAGCACGTGCAGACCCTTACCCCCTGATCCCCACACCCCGCCTTGCGCTGGGCGCGGGCGGGTTTCTTCTGTATTCCCTGTTAAGGAGACACCTGATGAACAAGATCTATCGCCGCCTATGGTCCACCGCCCGGCAGTGCTGGGTAGTGGCCAGTGAACTGACGGCACCGCGTGGAAAGGCCTCTTCTACTGTCGGCGCCTCTGCACTGGTGCTGGCCATGGCAATGCTGCCCGGCGTGGGCCTGCACGATGCAGAAGCCACGGTTTACATCGACTGCCAGATCCGTAGCGACACCATCATGCAGTGTGTGCCGTTCTCTGCGCACGTAGACGGTTCGCAACCTAATACCGTCGTCTCGGGGTCCAACAACTTCATGATGCTCGGTATGAGCAATCATATGAACGGCAACTTCTCCACACTGTTCGGCAACTGGTCGACGTCAGTGGGCAACAACAATGCCGTCTTTGGCTACGATACGCGCGCCAAGCAGGGCAACAGCGCAGTGTTTGGTGCCCGGTCCGAAGCAGACGGTGCGGGCGCCGTTGCGGTGGGTACCTATGCCTACGCCAACGGAAACCAATCCATTGCCATGGGATTTGCTGCAAAAACGGCAGAGGGTGCCGGTGTATCCCGGATTGCCATCGGCAGCGATGCCAATGCGGGTACGCCAGGCTGGACCGGGGCGATAGCCGTGGGCGGATCGGCGAAATCAGCGTATGACGGCGTCGCTCTTGGTTATGAGGCCAAGGCAAACGCCTACGGTTCCGTCGCAATCGGGCGCGCCTCCGTGGCAACCGATGTGGATACCGTGTCCGTGGGCAATGCGGCGGACAAAAAGCAACGCCGCATCGTCAACGTCGCTGACGATGTCGTCAACAGCAGCAGCTTCGACGCCGTCAACGGCCGGCAGCTGCAGCAGGTCATCGACAACAACTACACGGCCAACAATGTCATTTCGGCCGGATCTTCACTGGCGGACAAAAAGGCCTTCGCCCGCGGAAACCTCTCCTTGGCAGTAGGCCACCTGGCCCAGTCCAGCGGCATCGCAGCACTCGCGCTGGGCCACTCCTCCTACGCAGGCGCCAACAACGCGATCTCCCTCGGTAGTGGCGCGCGCGCACAGGGCGTCGGTAGCGTGGCCCTGGGCGGCAACACCCGTGCCATCCATACGGAATCTGTTGCACTGGGTGAAGGCTCGGAAACCAGCGGCAACCGCCAGGTCTCGGTGGGCAGCGGCTCGATCAAGCGCAGGATCATCAATCTGAATGATGGTGACGTGAGCGCGACGAGCAGCGATGCAATTACCGGCAAGCAGTTGCATGCCACCAACCAGCGCATCGACAGCACCAACCGGGCCATTGCCACGAGCGCCGCGATTTCCGAAGCGAACAAGGCCGTAGCAACGGGTACCGTCTCTCTGGCCATCGGCAACCTCTCCAAGGCAACTGCGGACGCAACGACCGCCGTGGGACACTTGTCAAAGGCTGAAGCACTGAATGGCGTGGCAATGGGCGCGTCCGCGCGTGCTGCGGCAAAGTACTCCATGGCACTGGGCAGCAACTCGGTGGCCGGTCACGAACAGTCTGTCGCGCTGGGCGAGCATTCGCAGACCAATGGCATCAAGCAGGTGTCGGTGGGCAATGCCACGCTGAAGCGCAAGATCGTCAACCTGGCTGACGGTGACATCAGCGCCGCCAGCAGCGACGCAGTGACCGGCAAGCAGATGCACCAGGAGAGCCAGCGGATCAGTGGCTTGGTGAAGCAGGCCCATGGAGGTGGCGCGCTGTACCTGGGGGCCGAAAACACCGGCAACGTACTGACCGTCAGCAACAAGGAGGGTGAGAAGCGCTATATCAACGGTGTGCGGAACGCAACGCTGAGCGCATCCAGCAGCGACGCGGTGACCGGGCAGCAGCTGTTTGCCACGAACAACAACGTGGCTTCCGCGAAGTTGGCAGCAGACAGCGCATTGAGCAAGGCCAACACGCTCGACGGGCTGGTCAGCCAGGTTGCAGCCGATGGCAACGTTCGCCTGGGTGGCGAGAATACAGGCAGTGTCCTGGATGTCAGCAACAAGTTGGGCGACGCCCGGAGCCTGTCGGGCCTCGCCGATGGAACCATCAGCGCAACCAGCACCGAGGCTGTGACTGGCAAGCAGCTGCAGGCCACCCATGATCGTCTGGCAACGGCCCAGTCTCGCGCCGACGCCGCACATGCTGGTGCCACGGCCGCGCAGACGACGGCCAACCAGGCCAAGGCCAACGCCGATGCAACCGGCAATGCCGTAGCCACCTCGGCGGTGATTGAAGATCGCAACCGCGCGACCGCCACGGGCAATCTGGCAATGGCGATGGGCCAGGCTGCCAAGGCCAATGGGCAAGCAGCATTTGCCATGGGCCATACCGCCGTTGCCAGCGGCAACAACGCGGTGTCCGTGGGCAGTGCATCGGCCGCCTCGGCCAAGTTCGCGGTGGCACTGGGCGGCAATGCCAAGGCAAAGCACGATAATTCGGTGGCGCTGGGCGAGCGCTCCGAGACTACGGGCATCAATGAAGTATCGGTGGGCAACGCCGCGACGGATCTGAAGCGCCGGATTGTCAATGTGGACGATGCACGTCTGACCGACAGCAGCACCGATGCGGTGACCGGCAAGCAGTTGTTCGCCACCAATGAGAAGGTCCAGGCGAATGAGGGCGTACTTGCAGGCCACACCAGTGATCTAGCGGCGCAGTCTGGCCGTATTGCCGACAATCGACGCGACCTGGATGCGCTGCGTTCGGAGTTTGAGGCCTTCGACCCGGACCTTGATGGCGTGGTGAAGTTTGCTGCCGATGGGAGTGTAGATATCGCCGGCGGGAAACTGCGTGGCGTGGCTGCGGGTGATATCAGTTCGGCGGCGAGTACAGATGCGGTGAATGGTGGGCAGCTGTTTGCTACGAACGAACGAATTGGCTCAATTGAGCGGTTGAATCAGTTCCTGTCCATCGGTGCTGGAGGCGACCAAGATGCGGCGATCGCGGGTCAGATCTCGGTCGCAATTGGCGACTCTGCTCTCGCCTCGCCTAAGGGGGAGGGCGCGGTCTCCGTTGGTGCTTATTCAGCTGCACTTGGAGACAACTCGGTTGCTATTGGCCGAGCAGCGTCTGTACGCGAGAATGCAGACAGTGCATTCGCTCTCGGTACACAGTCCCTCGTTGAAGCTAGTGGAGGGCTAGCGCTTGGTGCGCGCAGCCGTGTATCGCCCGGCGCCTTCGACAGTGTGGCGCTTGGCAATTTCTCGGTCGCGGATGAGCCTGGGACGGTGTCCGTCGGTCATTCGAGACTACAACGCAGAATCACTAATGTTTCTGACGGAACGTCCTTAACAGACGCGTCCACCATCTCCCAGCTTGGCGCAGCCGTTCGTGCACTTGGTGGCGATGCGGAGGTCGACGCCAATGGCAACATCATCGCTCCCACCTACAACGTCCAAGGCGGCACCAAGAACAATGTCGGCGACGCCCTGGCCGCACTCGACAGCGCCGTGGTCACTGCGGACAGCCGCGTGGACAACCTGGAAGGCAAGCTGCGCTCCGCATTCCAGGACGGCCCATCGGTGCGTGCCGATGGCCTGAACCAGCTGATGCTGGCAGGCGCCAACGGCTCGGTGTTGACCAATCTGGCCGACGGCCGCATTGCCGCAGGCAGCCGTGACGCTGTGACCGGTAGCCAGCTGTTTGACGCGAAGCAGGAGATCGCCCGCAACCGCAATGATCTGAATGATCTGCGCGGTGAGCGTGATGGGCTGCTGTCGCGTGGGCTCATGGCGGCGGAGCAGGGAAACGTGATCGATTATGGCGGCGCGCGATTGACGGGTGTTGCCGATGGGGTGGTCTCTGCGGAGAGCCGAGATGTGGTCAACGGACGGCAGCTCTTCCCTCTGCAAGAGAGCGTTGGGAAAATGCAACATCGAGATCGGTTCTTCAAGATTGGCACCGATGAGTGGAGCGAGGATGCTTCCGCTGGCTGGTTTGGGGTTGCGATCGGCGAATCCGCTGTAGCATCTCCCACCGGCGAAGGTGGCGTTGCACTGGGTGGATTTGCCAAGGCGCTCGGCATCAATTCTGTCGCGCTCGGGAGAGCTTCTCGTGTCTCAGAGAACGCAACGTACGGGCAGGCTCTCGGTATGGGGGCGCATGTACAGGCCGATCGCGGCCTTGCGTACGGCGCGGAGTCTCGTGTCCGAGAGGGAGCTTCTCGATCCGTAGCGCTAGGCGCATATTCATGGGCTACTGAGGCGGACACTGTTTCGGTTGGCGCTGATTGGCTTCAACGCCGCATCGTAAACGTAGCCAACGGCCGCAACGCCACCGATGCCGCCACCGTCGGCCAGCTCCGCGGTGCCCTCGCCACCCTCGGCGGTGATGTCGACGCCAACGGCAACATCATCAACCCGACCTTCAATGTGCAGGGCGGCCAGCAGTCCACCCTCAACGAAGCCCTGTCCAGCCTCGACTCCGCCGTCGTCACCAACACCACCCGCACCGAGCGCGTGGAATCCCAGCTGCGCGCGGTCTTCCAGGACAGCCCGACCGTCCGCAACGACGGCCTGAACCAGCTCACCTTCGCCGGTGCCAACGGCATGGTGCTGTCCAACGTCGCCAACGGTGCCATCGCCGCGGGCAGCCGCGATGCGGTCAACGGCGGCCAGCTGCATTCCATGCAGCAGCAGCTCAACGGCCGCATGGACGGGCTGGAACAGCGTATCGACGGCCAGCCGCAGGCCCCGCAGTCTCGTGCGCTCACCGTGGCGGCTGTGGACAGCGCCGCATCGTCCGCCCCGGCGGCCACGCCGGCCGCCGACGAGCCGGTCGCACCGCCGCCGTCCAGCGGTGACAACAAGGTCGTGGCCGATGCCGGCAACGCGCCGAAGTCCTCGCCGCAGCCGCAGGCCGATGCGCCCAAGCCGGAATCGCCCACCCCGCAGGTGGACACCGCCGAGCTGGAGAAGATGCTGGCCCGTGCCAACGAGTACAGCGATGGCATCTCCCGCGAGGTGGATGCGCGCCTGGACAAGATGGACAAGCGCTTCAACCGCATGGCGGCGATGAGTAGCGCGCAGAGTGCGATGGCCATGAACACCGCCGGCCTGAACACCTACAACCGCCTGGGTGCCGGCGTGGGCTACAGCGATGGCGAATCGGCAATGGCCGTGGGCTACCAGCGCGTGTTGAACGACAAGGGCTCGGCCACCTTCAGCCTCAATGGTGCCTTCACCAACAGTGGTGAACGCAGCATGGGCGTGGGTGTGGGCATTGGCTGGTAAGCCGTGACGCCCCGGCGTGGCGCGCAGAAGGATGCCCGTTGCGCCGGGGCACTTCAGAGAGAGATGGCGATGTACAAGAAGTTCAGCCGCTTCATGACCTACCGGCGCTTCTATGTGTGGCGCGCGCGGTACAACTATGTGGTCCGCAGCATCAATGGATGGACGCTTGTGTACGCGCTGCTGGTGCTGGGGCTGGTGTATTCCTGCTGGATCATCTGGAAGATCAGCAACCCGCCGGTACCGCGCGTGCATCCGGAGGCGGCCAAGGTGCAGGTGCGGCTGATCCGCGAGCAGTCGATGCATCGCGTGGCCGTCGCACTCCACGGCGGCGGCAAGCCCGGGCAGGATTACACCACGGCTGATGAGGTGCGCGCGGCGACGCTGCGCGCGATGCGGGCGCGTGAGCTCTACCTGGGCGAGGAGTCCAAGCAATTGCAGGCCGACATGCTGGCGGATATCTCCGACTACATCCGGGCGACGGGTGTGTGTGCGCCTTTCATCTGCTGGCATGTGAAAGAGAGCGTCGCGCGGCTGCAAAGGGCAGGGGAGCGCACGGCTGCACTGGATGAAGCGCTGCGGCCGATGTTGAACCTGCCCAGCGGGGCGCTGCCGCCACTGGAAGGAGAACTGGACCGGTTGCAGAACTCGTGGTCCGACCCGTTCCAGGATGTGGTCTTCCACGGCTGGATGCTCAGCGACATGCAGGTGCTGCACGAGCGCATGATGAAGGAGTACCCCCAGCGCGAGCCGATGCCGTGGTTGTCGCGGTTGATGGACAAGCCGCTGGACCCGCGTTACGCCATGTGACGCGCCAGTAGGTGTCGCCGTGGTCGAAACGGCGTGGAGCAGCCGAGCGTGGGCTCGGCTCTACAACGGGGCGGCCTCGGGCAGCCACAGGGTCACGGCTGCGCCGCCCAGCGGGCTGTCACCAATCTCCACATGTCCGCCATGGCGCTGGGCAATGGCCTTGACCATCGCCAGCCCCAGCCCAAAGCCTTCGGTGGATTGGCACAGGCGCACGTAGGGCGCAAAGACCTGTTGGCGGTGGGCGGGGGGAATGCCCGGTCCATCGTCTTCCACGCGCAGGCGCAGGCCGCCCTGGTGCAGCTCCGCCCGCATGCGCACTGCCGAACGGGAGTGCCGCACCGCGTTGGCCAGGAGATTGCGCACTGCCAGATCCAGCGCCGCTTCGTTGGCGTGTACCGTCAGCTGCGGGCAGCACTGGCAGGTCACTGCGGGGCCGGGCGATCGGCAGATGGCGGTCGCCGCGTTCCGCAGCAGTGTCTGCACGTTCACCGGGCGGCGTTCCACCAGGGGCATCCGCCCAAAGCGCAGGTATTCCACGCTGGCGGCGGTCAGGTCCTGCAGCAGCTGCAGATCGGTCTGCAGGTCGTGCAGCAGAGTGGCCTCATCGTCCGGTACCGCCTGCTGTTCTTCCATCAGCCCCACCGTGAACCGCATGCGCGCCAGCGGCGTGCGCAGCTCGTGTGCCATGGCCTGCCCCAGCAGGCGCTGCCCGTCCAGCAGCACCTGCAGCTGCTGGGAAAGATCGTCCAGGGCATGGCCCAGTGGTCGCAGCAGGCGGGTGCGAAGGGGCGGCACGGGGTGGCTGAAGGCATTGGCCTGCAGGTGATGCACGGTGTCGTGCAGCACCTTGACGTCATGCCAGAAGCGGTGGATGAGAAAGTACAGCGGAAGCGCCACGGCGGCTGCCACGGTGGTCAGCAGGCTCAGCCAATACAGGCCGTCCTCCAGCAGGTCCTCCTCATCGTCATCGTTTTCGGGCACGTTGCTGAAGTCACCCAACGTCAGCACGGAGCTCGTTCCCGTGAGCCGTTGGTGGCTGTAGGCGCCGTCGGCGGACACCACGATCTGCCCGTCCCGGAGTTTGTCCGCATGAGCAGCCGGCAGCTGCCCTTCAATCTCAGCCAGGGGTTGCAGCTGCAGGGGATAGGCGAACAGCGTCTGCAGCCCTGCCAGGGCCTCAGCCCGCTGCGCCTCGGGCACCTGCAGCAGGCGATCGGCCAGCAGCGCGTGGCTGCCTTGCACGCGGTAGTGCAGGGTGGAGACCGGCGTCGGGTCGAGCAGTCGTTCCCACAGCAAGGTGCCGGCCGTCAACAGCAGCAGTTGCGCCGCGATGAAGATCACGCAGTAGCGCACAAAGAGCGGCAGTGGCCCCTTCAGGCGTCGTGGCCTCACTGCCAGCCGCTTGCGTTGAACAGGTAGCCTCGCCCGCGCACGGTGCGGATGCGCATCGGATCGGTGTCGAGATCGCCCAGTTTGCGACGCAGCCGCGATACACGTGCGTCGATGGACCGGTCCATGCCGTCAAAGCCGATGCCGCGCAGACCCTTGAACAGGGCATCGCGGTGCAGGATACGGCCGGCGTTGCGCGCCAGGATCAGCAGCAGATCGAATTCGGCCGTGGTCAGCGCAATCGGCGCGCTGTCCAGCTGCACGGTACGGCTGCCGGGATCAATGCTCAGCTGACCAAAGACAAGCAGTTCGGGCTCAGACCGTCCGCCCGCGTGCGCGCGCCGCAGGTGGGCGCGCAGTCGCGCGACCAGCACGGCCGGCTCGATGGGTTTGGTGAAGTAATCATCCGCACCGAGCTCCAGGCCCACCACTTGATGGATGTCATCGGCGCGCGCACTGAAGATGCACAGCAGCCCGTCGTACGCTCGCCGCACCGCGCGGCAGGCATCCAGGCCATCCATGTCCGGCAGGCCGAGGTCAAGCAGAATGATCTGCGGCGTCTCGTTGGCCACGTGCTCGATGGCGTCCTGCCCGTTCGCAACGCGGGTGACGTGGAAGGCGTGGCGCTGGAGGTAGCGGGTGATCAGACCGGCCAGGCGGTCATCGTCTTCAACAAGCAGTAGCCGATGCATGGGCGTCAGGAATAGTTGCAGAACGCGGTCGATGATAGGCAGGGCACTGCCATTCACGTCACTGCCAAATGCGACACGGCGCCAGCGTGCGGGGGGTGTGTTCAGCTGGCCAGGCGTGTCGTTACAAAGGGTCATGATCGGCCTCAGCGCGGTGACATCGCTGCCACAGACGCACTGAGGCGGGGGCGCGGTGGCATCCCCAAGCTGGGGACTCCAACACCACGGAGTTCCACATGACGCAGTATTTCTCTCCTGTTCTTGGCGCGTTGCTGCTGGCCGCAGTGCCGGCCGTAGCCTCGGCCGATGCCTCGGACCGCACGGGTGTCTATGGCGTAGCCGGCCTCGGCAAGGCGCAGTTGAGCGCGTACGGCAAGCACGTGCCCAACGACAAGCAGACCAAGGACGTGGGGCCGTCGCGCCTTGCCTACACGCTGGGCGCCGGTTACCGCATCAACCGCTACGCTGCAGTGGAATCGGACTTCAGCAGCATGGGCCGGCACGTGAAGTCGTCCGCCAAGGGCAACGGCACGCCACAACGCACCGGTGTCAGCAGCCGCGCGGTGTCGGTCTCGGCGCTGGGTATCGTGCCGGTGGGCGAGCGCGTTGAACTGTTCGGCCGGGCCGGCGTAGGCAACATGCAGTCGCGCTATCTCGCAGGCGGTTCTACCGATGCGCGTACCGTCAAGACCAGTGGGCTTGCGCGTCAGTACGGCCTGGGCAGCCAGCTGCACCTCTCCGACAGCAGTTTCCTGCGTACCGAATACAGCGTGTTGCGTGCGCGCAAGGGCAGTGACGTGGCCAGGGCGGTGAATGGCGACCGGCTGCACAACGCACAGCTCACCCTGTCCTACGGCTATCGATTCTGAGCGGGGCGCCGGAACGGGCAGTCTCTCCCTGCCCGTTCCGGCCCTCGGGTGATGAGGCCCGCACAATGAACGGAATGGCGGGGATATGGTCCCCGGAAATCTCCAGCGCCCCGGTGCAGCAGCGCGTCCTGGCAATGCTGGAGGCTGCACCGGCTGCACCCGGCGGGCACTGCCAGTGGCTGGATGCGGGGAGGCGCCTGGCGCTGGCACGGGTAGGCACTGAGGTGAGCCATGCGGGCTCGGTAATGCACTCGTCGTGTGGGCGTTACGTGGTCATGTGGGATGGCTGGGTCGTGACGCCGGGCCGACTGCCATTGGCCGATCTGATCAGCGTCAGGGGCGTCGCCGCGGCCGTGCCGCAGCTGAGGGGCGCCTACGCGCTGGCCGTCTTCGATATCCACACCGCAGAACTCTGGCTGGCGCGTGATGCCGCCGGGCAGCATCCGCTCTACTACGGTTGGTCGGCCGGCAGCCTGGTCTTTGCCAGCTCACTGGGTATGCTGCGCGCAGACCAGTGTGCGGCGCATCAGATCAATCGCGATGTGTTGGCGCTGTATCTGCAGCGCGGTTATGTGCCGGCGCCTCACTGCATCGTGCAGGGGGTGTTCAAGCTGCGCCCGGGCACGGTGCTGCGGCTTGACGTGGCTGCGGTTACCCGCGGCCCGCAGCTGCACCATGCCGGCATCGACCAGCAGCTGCTGCAACCGGTGGTCGCTGCATCGACGCTGGGAACTGCAGGCAGTGTCGGGGACCGGGAGGCCATCGATGCGCTGGATGCTCGCATTCATCAGTGCGTGGGCGTTGCGCACGAGGCTGGCGCGCATGCGGCGTTCCTTTCCGGTGGGGTCGACTCGTCGCTGGTGGCGGCAGCGCTGCAGGCGCACAGCGCACAGCCGGTGGATACGCTATGCGTGGGCTTCCACGATGAAGCACACGACGAGCGTGCGTGGGCAGCAGCGGTTGCAAAAGCGTTGGGCACTCGCCATCACGACGTGTTGCTTTCAGGGGCATCGGTCTTGGACATGATGCCGGCCGTTGCCGCTGCATGGTGCGAGCCGTTTGCCGACGCATCGCAGGTGCCTACGCTTCTGGCCAGCCAGTGGATGGGGAACCACTGCAGCATGGCGCTGGCGGGGGATGGCGGCGACGAACTGTGGTTTGGCCATGCCGCCCACGCCAAGGCCCTGCGCAACGCGCGCCTGGCACGCTGGCTGCCAGCGGCCGTACGCGGCCTTGCTGGCCGGTACGCGCGAGGCAGTGGCGAGCTGCCGCGGCTGGGCGGCTGGCCTGCGCTGCTGGCCAATGTTGCCAGTAATGACATCCGCCACCACTTCCATCTGCGCACCGTGCGCTGGCGTGATCCCTGCCGTCTGGTGAAGGGCGCGCGCGTGCTGCGCACGCCCTATGACGATCCACAAGGCATTGCCTGGCACGATGACGATGCACGGCGGCTGCAGCAGCTGGAGGTGTCCATGGAGCTGGCGGAGGGCATTCTGACCAAGACCCACCGAGCGGCTTTACATGCCGGGCTGCAGGTGCACGCACCGTTGCTGGACCCGGCGATCATGGCGCTGTCATGGCAGTTGCCACTGCACCTCAAGTATCGCGACGGCCAGCACAAGTGGTTGCCCAGACAAGTGCTGCTGCGTTACCTGCCGGACGCACTGGTCAACCGGCCCAAACGCGGCTTCGGGCCGCCGGTGGCCAAATGGTTGCGCGGGCCGCTTCGTCCTTGGGCGGAGGCGTTGCTGTCGCCCAAGGCGTTGCAGGCCCATGGCCTGTTTGATCAGGCCATCATCGTGTGCATGTGGCAGCAGTTTCTGGCGGGGGAGCGGCGCTGGGATCCGCTGCTGTGGACGGTGCTGATGTTCCAGGCCTGGTACCAGCGGCACGTGCTCGGCCCGGTGCGGCCGCCGTAGAGCCGAACCCATGTTCGGCTCAGAGCCATGCCGTAGAGCAGCCGAGCGTGGGCTCGGCTCTACAGGGGCGGCGCGATGTAGGCGGTGATCTCCGCTTCTGCCAGCAGCTGCCGCAGCTGCGCGATGGATGCCCGCCGCATCGGTTTCTCGTCCACCGGCGACAGCGGTGCCTGGCGCAGGGCGTCGTAGGGCAGTACGGCCAGATCGAAAGTCAGTTCTTCGGCGCTGAACACCCACACCGGCACGTCCAGGCTGCGCTCGCGGTCCAGCCGCAGGCGACGCGTGCGCGACTCGGCGGGAATGCGGTGTTCGTCCAGGAAGCGGTGCACGGCCTCGGCATCATCGCTGTGCAGGTGCAGCTGCACGGGGCTGTTGGCATCGGCGGTGCCGTCCAGCACGGGGCCGACCAGGCGCGGGGCGAAGCCGTGCAGAAAATCCAGCGCGTTGACCGCAGCCTCGCGGCGGCGCTGCAGCTGGCTGCTGTGCTGGGGGCCAGCGAACAGGCGCTGGTGCTCGCGCAGGGCGTCTTCGATCTCGGAATTGCGGGGCAGGGAGGCATCGTCGTGGATGCCGAGCCGGCTGGCGGCCTTCAACTTGGCCTGGTGGTAGTCGCGGATACCGCCTTCGGCCATCAGGCGGGCGGCTTCGTGGGCGAGGCGATGGCGTCGCTCGCGGGTCTGGCTGGCAGCATGCTGGCGTGCGCGATGCATGCGATGACTCCTGTTGCGACCTGGGTACAGAGTAGCGCAGGGATGTGACATGCGCGTGCTTGGTCGGCACTTGCTCTGGTAGGTGCCGACCTTGGTCGGCACGAAGCTACCGGGCTGTGGAAGGGCCAACCAACGGTTGGCCCCCACCCATGCGGGCCTTAGAAGATATCAAACGCGGCGGCGTCGGCCTGCGGGGTGTTCTGCAGGTTGAGGTCGTAGTCGGTCAGGCGGTCCATGTCTTCCACCTTCACCCACTCGGTGGCGCCGTTCAACGTGGTCTGCACCATGCCCGCCGGCGGTTCGTTCTGGGCGATCGGGGTGTCCTTCAGCGCAACGCGCATGTAGTCGATCCAGATCGGCAGGGCGGCCTTGCCGCCGTACTCGCGGTAGCCCAGCGAACGGAAGTCGTCGCGGCCCACCCAGACGGTGGTGGCATACGGACCGCCGAAGCCGGAGAACCAGGCGTCGCGGTGGTCGTTGGTGGAACCGGTCTTGCCACCCACGTCCTCACGTCCCAGCACCTTCGCGGCGGTGCCGGTGCCGCGCTGCACGACGTCGCGCATCATCGACACCAGCTGGTAGGCGGTACGGGCATCGATCGCGCGCGGGGCGGTGCGGGCATCCGGGTTGGCCGGCGCGGCCGGGGTTTCGGTGGCCGCCTTGGCGGCAGCGGTCGGGTCCACCTTCGGGGCCGGGGCGCCGAAGTTGAAGCCATCCACCACCTGGTTCACCGGCTGGTCGCTGCTGCCGGCGCACTCGCGGCAGGCCAGCGCCGGGTTTTCCTTGAACACCAGGTTGCCGTCGCGGTCGTTCACCTGGTCGATCAACCAGGTGTCCACGCGCGAGCCGCCGTTGGCGAACACGGCATAGCCACGGGCCACCGACAGCGGGGTGAGCGAGGCGGTACCCAGCGACATCGACAGGTTCGGCGGCAGCTCCGATTCGGCGAAGCCAAACTCGCTGATGTACTTGCGTGCGTAGTCCACGCCCATGCCGTCCAGCAGGCGCACCGACACCAGGTTGCGCGACTGCACCAGCGCTTCACGCAGGCGCATCGGGCCGCGGAAACCGCCACCGTCGTTCTGCGGCGCCCAGGTCTTGCCGCGGCGGTCGCGGAACACCACCGGGGCGTCCAGCACGATCGAGGCCGGGTTGTAGCCCTTGTCGAAGGCGGCGGCATAGACGAACGGCTTGAAGCTGGAACCGGGCTGGCGGCGGGCCTGGGTGGCACGGTTGAACTTGTTGCCCGAGAAGCTGAAGCCACCCACCAGCGCCTTCAGCGCGCCGCTGTGGGCGTCCAGCGAGACCAGGGCGGATTGGCCGCGCGGAATCTGGTCCAGCAGCCACTCGCCTTCCTTGGCCCCGGCACGCACGCGCACGATGTCACCGCGCTGCACCAGCTTGCCGGGGGTCTTGTTGGTCCACTTGGCGGCACCGGCCGGCAGCACGATCTCGCTGCGGTTGGCCAGCACCACCGTGGCGCTGCCATCGGCGCCGGTGCTGGCCACGATGGCCGGCAGCAGGCCGGCCTGGCCGTACATGCCGCGCAGGTGCTCGGCCAGGGCCGCGGCATCGTCGCCGGCGCCCAGCGTCACCTGCTTTTCCACGCCGTGCCAGCCGTGGCGGTGGTCGTACAGCAGCAGGCCGTCACGCACGGCCAGGTTGGCCGCGGTCTGCAGGGTGGCATCGATGGTGGTGGTGACGTGGTACCCCTTGTTGACCACGTCGCCGCCGAAGCGGGCGATCATTTCCTGGCGCACCAGCTCGGCCACGTAGGGCGCTTCCACCTGCACCGGCGGTTCGTGCGCGGTGGCATGCATCGGCACGGCCTTGGCTGCATCGGCCTCGGCCTGGGTGACGAACTTCAGGTCTGCCATGCGCTGCAGCACGTAGTTGTCGCGGCGCTGGCGGGCGCGTTCCGGGTTGGAGATCGGGTTGCCCGAGGAGGGGAACTTGGGGATGCCGGCCAGCGAGGCCATTTCATCCAGGTCCAGCTCGTTCAGCTTCTTGCCGTAGTAGAACTCGGCCGCGGCGGCTACGCCGTAGGCGCGGTTGCCGAAGAAGCTCTTGTTCAGGTACAGCTCGAAGATCTCGTCCTTGCTCAGCTCCGACTCGATCTTGCGGGCCAGAAGGATCTCGGCCAGCTTGCGGGTGTAGCTGTATTCGGAACTGAGGAAGAACTGGCGGGCCACCTGCTGGGTGATGGTGGAACCACCGGGCACGCGCTTGTCGTTGGTGGTGGCCAGCAGCCACACCGCACGGCCGATGCCTTTGTAGTCAACGCCCCCGTGTTCATAGAAGCGGGCGTCTTCGGTGGCCAGGAAGGCCTTCTTCAGCTTGTCCGGCACGTCCTTCATGGTGATGGGGGTGCGCCGGGTCTCGCCGAACACCGCCATCAGCTTGCCATCGGCAGCGTAGACGTACATCGGCTCCTGCATTTCCACGTCGCGCAGGGTCTGCACGTCGGGAAGCTTGGAGGACACGGCGTAGTACAGGCCGCCCACGGCGGCCGCTCCGACCAGCGCCAGGACCAGTACAACAAGGAAGATCCAGCGCAGCCAGCGGCGGAGTCGAGTCATCGGGTTCAGATTCCGATTGCGAATTTCGTGGTCGCAGAGTATAGATTACGCACGGTGGCGGCTGGGGTCGCTACCAGGGGACGCAACGACAAACGCCAGGGGCTGCATCGTGAACCTGTGAGGGACTTCACAGCAGGGTGGTTGCCATTTGCTAAGAATACGTTATTAATGCGCGGACACAGTTCTTGTGTCCAAGTGCCCGTCGGCAGGGGAGAAACCGTGGGGCTTATCCCAAAAAGTCAGTCGCCACTCATAGGCGTCGACATCAGTTCGACTGCGGTGAAGCTCTTGCAGCTTTCCCGCAGCGGTAGCCGTTTCCGCGTGGAACATTACGCCGTGGAACCTCTTCCGCCGAATGCGGTGGTGGAGAAGAACATCGTCGAAGTGGAGGCCGTGGGTGAGGCCATCCGCCGCGCGATGAACCGCTCCGGCAGCAAGGCCAAGCTGGCCGCGGCTGCCGTGGCCGGCTCGGCGGTGATCACCAAGGTGATCCCGATGCCCGCCGATCTGGACGAAAACGACATGGAAGCCCAGATCGAGCTGGAAGCGGTCAACTACATTCCGTACCCGATCGAGGAAGTGAACCTGGACTTCGAGGTGATCGGGGCGATCCCGAACAACCCGGAAATGGTCCAGGTGCTGCTGGCCGCGTCGCGTTCGGAAAACGTGGAACTGCGCCAGTCGGCGCTGGAACTGGGCGGCCTGCAGGCCAAGGTGATGGACGTGGAGGCCTTCGCGGTCGAGAACGCCTTCGCCCTGGTGGCCAGCGAACTGCCGGTGTCCAGCGATGGCGTGGTGGCCCTGGTGGACATCGGCGCGACCATGACCACCCTGAACGTCCTGCGCGGTGGCCGCAGCCTGTACAGCCGCGAACAGGTGTTTGGCGGCAAGCAGCTGACCGACGAGATCATGCGCCGCTACGGCCTGAGCTACGAGGAAGCCGGTCTGGCCAAGCGCCAGGGCGGGCTGCCGGAAAGCTACGAAATGGAAGTGCTGGAACCGTTCAAGGAAGCCACGGTGCAGCAGATCAGCCGCTTGCTGCAGTTCTTCTACGCAGGCAGCGAATTCAACCGGGTTGATCACATCGTGCTGGCCGGCGGCTGCGCTGCGCTGGCCGGCCTGCCGGAAATGGTCGAAGAACAGCTGGGCGTGCCGACCGTGGTCGCCAACCCGCTGGCACAGATGACCCTGGGCCCGAAGGTGCAGGCCCAGGCGCTGGCCCAGGATGCCCCGGCGCTGATGATCGCCACCGGTCTGGCACTGAGGAGCTTCGACTGATGGCACGCATCAATCTATTGCCCTGGCGCGCCGAACGGCGCAAGCAACGCCAGCGCGAGTTCGGGGTCATGCTGGGCATGGCCGCACTCGGCGGTGTGCTGCTGTCGCTGCTGGTGTGGTTCTACTACGACATGCAGGTGAGCGGCCAGATGGACCGCAATGCCTACCTGCAGGCCGAGATCACCAAGGTGAAGGCGCAGAACGCCGAGATCGACCGTCTGGACGAGCAGAAGAACCGTCTGCTGGCCCGCAAGGCGGTGATCGAACAGCTGCAGGCCAAGCGCTCGCAGATGGTTCACCTGTTCGACGCCCTGGTCCGCACCATTCCCGATGGCGTGGTGCTGACCGCCCTGCAGCAGGATGGCGACACCCTCACCCTGGAAGGCCGCACGCAGTCCAATGCGCGCGTGTCCGCCTACATGCGCAACCTGGAAGTGTCCGGCTGGATGACCAACCCGGAACTGTCGATCATCAAGGCCAGCGAGCCTGAGAAAGACAAGGACGCCGCACCGGTGGGTCCGGTGGCTGACATCAAGGCCCTGCCGTATGTGTTCAAGGTGACGGTGAAGCTGCCGGCACAGAGCGAGGAGTCGACCACTCCGGGCCTGAACGCCGACGGTAGCGTGGCAACTGGCGCACCGGCTGCACCCACCGTGGCCCCGCTCAGTGCGGGCCCGGATGCCGCCGCACCGGCTGCTCCGGCCGCACCGGGCGCAGCCCCGGCGCCGGCCAATGCACCGGCCCCGGGCAACGCACCGGCACCTGCACCGCAGGCCCCGGCCGCACCGGCCACCCCCGCAGCGCAACCGGCACCGCCGGCCGCCGCACCGAAGAACGAGGGTAGCCGCCTGGCCCAGCCGCCGCAGGCCTTCCGTGCCCTGCCGCAGGGGGACCGCGCATGAGCAAGAAAGTCGAACTGAAGAACCTGGATTTCAACGACATCGGCAACTGGCCGCGCAACGCCAAGATTGTCTTCTGCTCGCTGATCGCCCTGGTCATCATCTTCGTGCTGTGGATGTTGCTGATCAGCGGCAAGCGCGAAGAGCTGCAGACCCTGGAAAGCCAGGAAACCACCCTGCGCCAGGAATTCACCAAGGAACAGGAACGCGCGGTCAACCTGGAACCGCTGAAGCAGCAGCTGGCACAGATGGAACAGGTGCTGCAGCAGATGCTGCGCCAGCTGCCCAGCAAGACCGAGATGCCCGATCTGATCATCGACATCTCGCAGACCGCGCTGTCCAGCGGCCTGGCCAACCAGCTGTTCGAGCCGGAAGAAGAGCAGGTCAAGGAGTTCTACGCCGAAAAGCCGATCAAGCTGAGCATGGTGGGCAGCTACCACCAGTTCGGTGCGTTCGTCAGTGGCGTGGCCTCGCTGCCGCGCGTGGTCATCCTGACCATGCACGACATCAACCTGAAGCCGGCCGACAAGACCAACGGCAACATCCGCGCCGGTGCGCTGGTGCTGTCCGGTACGGTCAAGACCTACCGTTACCTGGATGAAACCGAGGTGGCGGAACAGCAGAAGGCTGAAGCAGGCGAAGCAGGCAAGGAGGCGCAGAAGTGATCCGTTCCTTCATTGCACGCGGTGGCATGGCGATGGCGGTACTGCTGCTGGCCGCCTGCGGCCGCGGTGTGACCAGCACGCCGGGCGATGCCCCCAACCTTGAGAAGTGGGTCGAGAGCGAACGCGCCCGACCGGCGCAGCCGCTGGAGCCGCTGCCCGTCATGCAGCAGTTCGAGACCTTCGAATATTCCGCGCAGGGCATGCGCGATCCGTTCACCGATGCCTGGACCAATCCGCAGCAGGGGACTGGCGGATTGCGCCCGGATCCGAACCGGCGCAAGGAACCCCTGGAAGGGTTCCCGCTGGATGCACTGGACATGGTCGGCACCATCGGCACCGGCGGCGGTACCGTCGCGCTGGTGATGGGGCCGGACAAGGTGACTTACCGGGTACGCCCGGGCGGTTACCTGGGGCAGAGCGACGGGCGGGTCACCGCGGTCTTCGAAGACCGCGTGGAGCTGATCGAACTGGTGCCGGATGGCGCGGGTGGCTGGCTGGAACGTCCGGCTACGCTCGCGCTGGAAGATCAATGATCGTTTACTGGGGATAGCACGATGACTTTTCACCAAGCCAAGGGGCTGCGACCCATCCGGCGCTCCACCTTGAACCGCATCAGCGCGCTGGGAGTCGCGTTGATGCTGGCCTGCGCTCCGGCGCTGGCTGCCGCACCGGCTGCAAAGCCGGCCAGCACCACCGTCGCTGCACCGGCCACCGCGCCGGCCAGCCTGGCGGTGTCGCGCATCGACTTCAAGCGCGGTGACGACGGCAGCGGCCGCCTGATTGTGCAGTTCGACGGCCAGGGCGCCATCCCGGATCTGCGCACGCAGGACAACAGCGTGATCGTGGATGTGGGCAACGCACGCCTGCCGGCGAACCTGCAGAAGCCGATGAACGTGACCGACTTCGCCACGCCGGTGCAGCGCATCGACGCCAAGCCGTCCGGTGCCGGCACCCAGCTGGTGCTCAGCACCGGCGGTGCGGTCGAATCGCTGGCCTACCAGAGCGGCAACGAATACGTGGTCGAGATCACCCCGCGCAAGGCTCCGGCCGCGGTGGGTGCGGTCAGTGCCGGCAGCGTCAGCCAGGCCGCCAAGGGCGTGCCGCAGCGCGGCTACAGCGGCAAGCCGGTCACCTTCAACTTCCAGGACGTGCCGGTGCGCACCGTGCTGCAGTTGATCGCCGAAGAATCCAACCTGAACGTGGTGGCCTCCGATTCGGTGCAGGGCAACGTGACCCTGCGCCTGGTCAACGTGCCGTGGGACCAGGCACTGGACATCGTGCTGCGTGCCAAGGGCCTGGACAAGCGTCGCGACGGCAGCGTGATCTGGGTTGCGCCGCAGGCCGAACTGGCCAAGTTCGAGCAGGAAAAGGAAGACGCGCGCATTGCGATCGAGAACCGCGAAGACCTGGTGACCGATTATGTGCAGATCAACTACCACAGCGCCACGCAGATCTTCAAAGCGCTGACCGAAGCCAAGGGCATCGGCGGCGGCGGTAGTGGTGGCCAGGGTGGTGGCGGCAGCGGTTCGTCGTCGCAGGAAGAGAGCGGTTTCCTGTCCTCGCGCGGCCGCATCGTGGCCGACGAGCGCACCAACACGCTGATGATCAGCGACATTCCGAAGAAGATCGCGCGTATGCGTGAGCTGATCGGGGTGATCGACCGCCCGGTCGACCAGGTGTTGATCGAAAGCCGCATCGTGATCGCCACCGATACCTTCGCCCGCGAACTGGGTGCGAAGTTCGGCATCAGCGGCAGCCGCGACAACGTGTACTTCAGTGGTGATCTGGATTCGAACCTGGCGACCCGCAACTCGCAGGTCGACGCCAATGCCACCAACTCCAAGGCCGAGCGCGACTGGATCGCCGGTGGCCGTGTCGGCCCGGCGCCGGTGCCGATCAGCTCGTCCATCACCCGCGGCCTGAACTGGAACCTGCCGGTGGCCTCCACCAGCAACCCCGGTTCGCTGGCCCTGTCGATCCTCAACGCCGGCTACCTGCTGGACGTGGAACTGTCGGCCATGCAGGAAGAGTCGCGTGGTGAAGTCATTTCCAACCCGCGCGTGGTCACCACCAACCAGCGCGAAGCCCTGATCAAGCAGGGTAAGGAAATCGGCTACGTCACCATCAGCGGTGGTGGTGTCGGTGCTGCAGCCACGCCGAACGTGCAGTTCAAGGAAGTGGTGCTGGAGCTGAAGGTCACCCCGACCATCACCGACGACAACCGCGTGTTCCTGAACATGGCGGTGAAGAAGGACGAGGTCGAAAGCTACATCGTGCTGGAAGGCTACGGCCAGGTGCCGAACATCAACCGTCGCGAGGTCAACACCGCCGTGCTGGTGGAAGACGGCCAGACCGTGGTGATCGGCGGCGTGTACGAGTTCACCGACCGCAACAGCGTCAGCAAGGTGCCGTTCCTGGGTGACGTGCCCTTCCTGGGCAATCTGTTCAAGAAGCGCGGCCGCAACAAGGACAAGGCCGAACTGCTGGTGTTCGTGACCCCGAAGGTGCTGCGCGTAGCCAAGCGCAGCTGATCGGTGCCACCGGATGTACGAGAGGGGCCGCCATGTGCGGCCCCTTTTCGTTGTGGATCCACGCCCTGCGCGCACGGCCATTCATCCATCCTTGATCCAATCCCCGGACCAGCCTGCGATGATGTGGGGAACCCGTGCCGTCCTGCGCCGGTCAAAGGCCCCCATGAACCTGCCACCGCCGATGCCCGAATCCATCTCCCCGCCCCCTGCGCCGGCCACCTCGCGGCTGCATGCCGCCTTCACCGCCCTGCGCGATGCGCTGTCGGCGGAGATCGTCGGCCAGGCCACACTGGTTGAGCGGCTGTTGATCGCGCTGTTGGCTGACGGCCATCTGCTGGTGGAAGGCGCGCCCGGCCTGGCCAAGACCACCGCCATCCGCGCGCTGGCCGCACGCCTGGAAACCGAGTTCGCGCGCGTGCAGTTCACCCCCGACCTGCTGCCGGCCGACCTGACCGGCACCGAGATCTGGCGCCCGCAGGAAGGCCGTTTCGAATTCGTGCCCGGTCCGATCTTCCATCCCATCCTGCTGGCCGACGAGATCAACCGTGCCCCGGCCAAGGTGCAGTCGGCGCTGCTGGAAGCCATGGGCGAACGCCAGGTGACCGTCGGCCGGCACACCTATGCGCTGCCGTCGCTGTTCCTGGTCATGGCCACGCAGAACCCGATCGAGCAGGAAGGCACCTTCCCGCTGCCGGAAGCGCAGCTGGACCGTTTCCTGATGCACGTGCGCATCGGTTACCCCGACCAGGCCGCCGAAGCGGAGATCCTGCGTCTGGCGCGCGAACGTGCGCGCGGCGCGCTGGGTGAAGCGGCGCCGGCGCCGGACAAGCTGCCAATGCAGGATGTCTTTGATGCGCGCCGGCAAGTGCTGGACCTGCACATGGCGCCGGCATTGGAACGCTACCTGGTGGAACTGGTGCTGGCCTCGCGCGATCCCGGCCGCTACGACCCTGCATTGGGCCGTCGCATCGCCTGGGGCGCCAGCCCGCGCGGGTCCATCGCCCTGGAACGTTGCGCGCGTGCGCGCGCCTGGCTGGCCGGTCGCGATTTCGTCACCCCCGACGACGTGCGGGCAGTGGCTGCCGACGTACTGCGGCACCGGGTGCTGCCCAGCTATGAAGCCACCGCCGAAGGCTGGGACGGCGAGCGCCTGGTGCAGGAGCTGCTGGCCCGCGTGCCCGCGCCCTGAGTCCGCGCATGACCGATCTTCCCATGCCCAGCGCCGGTGACGGCCTGCGACCGCAGTTGGCCGAACTGGTGGCCCTGCGTGGTCTGGCGCAGCGCCCGCCGGCACCGCGGCGCGGTCGCACCGGTCTTGCTGGGCAGGCACCGTCGCCGCTGCGTGGCCGTGGCATGGAATACGCCGAATCGCGCGAGTACGTGGCCGGCGATGACGCGCGCCATATCGACTGGCGGGTGACCGCGCGCAGCGGGCGCGCACATACCAAGCTGTTCCAGGCCGAGCGCGAACGGGTCACGCTGATCGTGGCCGACACCGCGCCGGCCCTGTATTTCGGCACCCGCGTGCGCTTCAAGTCGGTGCAGGCGGCGCGCGCCGGCGCCATTGCGGCCTGGTCGGCGCAACGCCGTGGCGACCGCATCGGGGCACTGCGCGGCAGCGACCTTGAGCCGCCGGTGACCCCCGCTGGCGGCCCGCGCGGCGTGCTGCGCGTGCTCGACGCGCTTACCCGCTGGTACGCGCAGCCGCCGGCCGACGATCTTGGCCTGGAGCGCGCGCTGGATCACGCCAGCCGCGTGCTGCGCCCCGGTGCGCGGCTGTTGGTGCTGGCCGATCCGCAGCAGGCCCTGCGCATCGCCCCTGCGCGCTGGTGCGCGTTGGCGCAACACCACGACGTGACGCTGCTGCTGCTGGTGGATCCGCTGGAGCTGCAGCCTCCCTCGGCCGCCCTGCAGTTCCTGTCGCCACAGCAGCGGGTGAGCCTGGACCTGCGCCGCAGCGATGTGCAGGCGCACTGGCACGCCCATTTCGTCGCGCCGGTGGACGCGCTGCGACGGCAGCTGGTGGCGCGCCGCATCGATGTGCAGCTGCTCTCTACCGATGCCGCCAGCGATGCCTGGTTGGCGCCGGCCGCCACCGAGGTGCCGGCATGAGCGCCGCGCTGCCACTGCGCGATGTCGCACTGCCGCCCGCACCGGCCTGGTGGCCGCCTGCGCCGGGTTGGTTGATGGTGATCGCCGCCGTGGTGCTGGTGCTGGCGGTCATCGTGGTGATCGCGGTCCTGCGTCGGCGTCGCCGCCAGCGTTGGTTGCGTGGGTTCGACCAGGAGCTGCGCGCCGCCGGCACCGGTCCGGCCGAGCTGGCCGCGATTGCCGGTCTGCTGCGGCGTGCGGCACGCCAGGCGCAACCGGGCAGCGAAGCGCTCCAGGATGCGGCCTGGTGGGCGCGCATCGATCCGCAGAACGCCTTGCCCGATGCGCAGCGCACCCTGCTGGCCGAAGGCCCGTACCGCCCGCAGATAGAGACCACGCAACTGGACGGCATTCGCGCGTGGGCGCGACAGCGCTATCTGCAGCTGCTGCAGGAGCGCCGCCGATGAACCTGCTGGCCTCCTACTGGCCCTGGCCGGACCTGCAGCTGGCCTGGCCGCTGGCACTGCTGGCACTGCCGCTGCCGCTGTCGATGCAGTTCTGGCCGCGCCGCGCATTGCCGGGCGCGGCGCTGCGCGTGCCGTATGCCGCCGCCGAACTGCAGGCCCTGGCTGGTGGTGGGCGGGTGGATGCCGCGTGGCTGCGCACCCTGCTGCTGTGGCTGGGCTGGGCCGCGCTGTGCGTGGCGATAGCCCGCCCGCAGCAGCTGGGCGAAGCCATCACGCCGCCGCAGCAGGGCCGGCAGATGATGCTGGCCATGGACGTATCGGGCAGCATGAGCGAACCGGACATGGTGCTGGGCCCGCAGGCGGTGGAACGCCTGACCGCGGCCAAGGCGGTGCTGGCCGACTTCCTCGACCGCCGTGCCGGCGACCGCGTAGGCCTGCTGGTGTTCGGCGACCGCGCGTACACGCTTACGCCCATCACTGCCGACCTGGCCAGCGTGCGCGACCAGTTGCGCGACAGCGTGGTCGGCCTGGCCGGGCGTGAAACGGCCATCGGCGATGCCATCGCACTGGCCGTCAAACGCCTGCGCGCGCAGCCGGAAGGACAGCGGGTACTGATCCTGCTGACCGACGGTGTCAGCAATGCCGGCGTGCTGGAACCGCTGCGCGCCGCCGAACTGGCCAAGGCCGAAGGCGTGCGGGTACACACCGTAGCCTTCGGTGGCGACGGCAGCATGCGCCTGTTCGGCATTCCCATCGCCGCCGATCGTGACCCGGTGGACGAGGCCACGCTGCGGCGGATCGCCGAGCAGACTGGCGGCCGCTTCTTCCGTGCGCGCGATACCGACGAACTGGTGGGCATCTATGCCGAACTGGACCGGCTGGAGCCGATCGCCGGCAAGGGCCCGAGCACGCGCCCGCGCGACGAACGCTACGCCTGGCCGCTGGCACTGGCGCTGTTGCTGGGTTCGCTGGCCTGGCTGTGGCCGGAGCGCCGCCGATGATCGCCCTGTCGCTGGCCCTGCAGGATTGGAACGCGTTGCATTTCCTGCGGCCTGATTGGCTGTGGGCGTTGCTGGCGCTGCCGGTGATCATCGCCTTCGCCCTGTGGCGGCAGCGCCGCAGCGAGGGCTGGCGGCAGGCGGTGGACGCGCACCTGCTGCCACACCTGCTGGCGGCTGAAGGGCGCCGACGGCTGCGGTTGCCGTGGGCGATCGCGTTGGGCTGGGCGCTGGCTGTGCTGGCCCTGGCCGGGCCCAGTTGGCGGCAACAGGCGCAGCCCTTGTTCCAGTCCAGCGCGCCCTTGGTGGTGGTGCTGGATCTGTCCAGCCGCATCACCGCGACCGACCTGCCGCCGTCGCGCCTGCTGCAGGCACGGGCCAAGATCGGCGCTCTGCTGCGGGCGCGTCAGGGCGGGCAGGTGGGCCTGGTGGTCTACGCCGACGATGCCTATACGGTGGCGCCGTTGACCGACGATGTGGCCAACGTGGCGCTGTACCTGGATGCGCTGGCGCCGGATGTGATGCCACGCGATGGCCAGCGTGCCGACCGCGGTATCGATTGGGCCACGCAGTTGCTGCGGCAGACCGGTGCGCTGCGCGGGCGCATCCTGCTGATCAGCGACCAGGCCAACGGCGAAGCAGCATTGGCCGCGGCGCAGGCGCGCGCACTCGGCCTGCAGGTGTCCGTGCTGGGCCTGGGCACGCCCGCCGGTGCCGCTTACCGCGACAGCAGCGGCCAGATCGCGCAGGCCGCGTTGGACGAAACCGGGCTGCGCGCAGTGGCCACGGCCGGCGGCGGTCGCTACCAGCGCATTGCCGCCGATGATCGTGACCTGCAGGCGCTGGATGTGCTGGACGGCAGCGGTGCGCAGGCGCAGGCGCGTCCCGGCCAGAGCCGGCAGTGGCAGGATGAAGGCTACTGGCTGCTGCCGCCGGTGATGCTGCTGGCACTGCTGGCGTTCCGTCGCCGCGCACTGCTGGCCGCCGTGCTGGCCATGGGCCTGTTGCCGCTGAGCGGGCAGGTGCAGGCCGCGCCGGGTACCGCGCCCACCCGCGCAGAGCACGGCACGCTTTGGCAACGCGGCGACCAGCGCGAACACGAGCGCCTGGCCGAAGGCGTGCAGGCGTACCACAACGGCGATTTCGCGGCGGCCCGACAGAAATTCGAAGGCATCGACAGCGATGCCGGGTGGTACAACCTGGGTAACGCGCTGGCACGCCAGGGCGACTATGACGGTGCCATCGCCGCCTATGACAAGGCGCTGGCCAAGCACCCGGGCATGGCCGATGCCGTGGCCAACCGCGCGGTGGTCGATGCCGCGCGCAAGCGCAAGCCGCCAGCGGGCAAGAACGAAGGGCAGGGCAAGCAGCCGCCGAAGTCGCAGAACCCATCGCAGCAGCCCAAGCCGTCGCAGGGCCAGCAGGGTCAACAAGGCCAGCAGGGTCAACAAGGGCAGCAGGGTCAACAAGGGCAACAAGGCCAACCGCAACGTCCGCAGGACGGCAAGCCGGGTGAGCAGCAGGACGGTTCGGGCGCGGTCGATTCGCAGCAGCCACCGCAGTCCGCCGACGCCAAGGCGCAGGCGCAGGCCGATGCCCAGCAGCGCCAGCGCATGCAGCAGTCCCTGCAGCAGGCGCAGCGCGCCGACCAGGCTGGCAAGGTGGCCGCACGCAGCGACGGTCGCACCCCGCAGCAGCGCGAGGAACAACAGGCCGTGGAAGCGTGGATGCGTCGCGTTCCCGATGATCCGGGGGCGCTGCTGCGCACCAAGTTCCAGTTGGAAAACGAACGTAGAAAGAGGGAAGGGCGATGAAGCGCAGGGCACGCGTGCATGAACGTTGGGCGTTGCCGGCGCTGGCCCTGTGGCTGTTGTGGCTGCCGCTGGCCGCGATGGCACAGACCCGTGCGTGGCTGGAACCGGACACCATCGCCGCCGGCGACTCTGTCACCCTGAATGTGGAAACCGACCAGGGCACGCCGGACTACACGCCGCTGAACGTCGATTTCGCGCTGGGCGCACAGAGCAGCAGCCGCCAGGTGCAGTGGAGCAATGGCGGCATGCAGCGCCG
This sequence comes from Stenotrophomonas sp. S49, assembly GCF_016624905.1. Lineage (NCBI taxonomy): Bacteria > Pseudomonadati > Pseudomonadota > Gammaproteobacteria > Lysobacterales > Lysobacteraceae > Stenotrophomonas > Stenotrophomonas sp. S49. The sequence continues at coordinate 50,467 of NZ_JACVUD010000016.1, forward strand.
CGATGTGTACACGGTGCTGCTGACGCCGCGCCGCACCGGCGTGCTGCAGGTGCCCTCACTGCAGGTCGGCGCCGCACGTACGGTGCCGCTCACCCTGCAGGTGAATGCCGCGGCGGTGGCGACGGCGCAGACCAATGCCGTCGCCTTCGTCGAAACCGAGGTGGACGATGACACACCCTACGTGCAGCAGAGCGTAGGCGTGGTGGTGCGGCTGTACTTCGCCTCGCAGCTGGCCTCGGGCGAGCTGGTGCTCGACACACCGCAGGGCGCATCGCTGCAGCGGGTGGGCGAGGACCGTACCGACGTGCGGCAGATCAATGGTCGTCGCTACAACGTGGTTGAACGGCGCTTCCTGCTCATTCCCGAACGCAGCGGTGCGCTGCGCCTGCCGGGCGCACGCTTCAGTGGCCGCAGTGCCGGCGGTTTCTTCGACGATTTCTTCGGCAACGGGGGCGATGGCCGCATGAATGCCGTCGCGCCCGAGCGCACCCTGCAGGTGCGCGAGCAACCGGCGCAGGCGCCGCAGCCCTGGCTGCCGCTGCACGGCCTGCAGCTGCGCTATACCAGTGCGCCGACCACCGCGCGTACCGGCGAGGCCGCCACCGTTGTCGTTGAAGCGGTGGCCAACGGGGCCACGCGCGCGCAGTTCACCGACCTGCCAGTGCCCGACCTGGGCGATGCCGCGCAGGTGTTCGCCGAACCGGCGCAATACGATGAAACCTTCACCGGCAGCACGCCGCGGCTGAAGTTCACCCGGCGCTATTCGATCGTGCCGCGCACGCCGGGCGAGCTGGTCGTGCCCGGGCCCAGCGTGGCCTGGTGGAACGTGGACAGTGGCACGGCGCAGCAGGCGCGCCTGCCCGAACTGCGCCTGGCGGTCAGCGCCGGGCGTGGCGGGGTGCCTGCACCGCAGCCGATCGACACGCAATCGGCCCTGCCCGGCCAGGATGCGACCCCGGCGACCCAGACGGCCCTGGCCGCGACGGCGCGCGCGGTGCCGGCATGGCCGTGGGTGGCCGCCGTGGTGGGGCTGGTCGTGCTGTGGCTGCTGACCCTGCTGTGGGGCTGGCGGCGTGGCCGCCGGGCAGCGGCGCCTGCCGGTGCCGCGGCGGGCACGACGGCGTCCGCGGTCCGCCGCGGTGGCGGCAGCACCGCCGACCTTCGCCGCGCTCTGGATGCCGACGGATTCGACCAAGTAGAAGCACAGCTATGCGCGATGGCCGGGGTGGAGCGTCTGGAGCAGGTGATCGAATGCCTGGCCGACACCGAGCAGCGCCAGGTGCTGCGCGACCTGCAGCAGGCGCGCTGGGGCGGGCAGGGCGAAATGGGTGCGCTGCGGGCGCGCCTGCGGGTGGCCTTCCGTGACGGACCGCACTGGTCGGCCCCGCACGCGGCCGGCGACACTGGCCTGGCGCCGCTGTACCCCACGCGGCAACCCTGAACCAGCGCGGCCTGCGCGCTTTGTTAGAGTAGATTCATTTTTCGAGGAACCCCGCATATGACAGCAGCTGCTGCCGGCAAGAAGAAGTTGCCCCTGCACTGGAAGATGGGCATCGGCTTCGCGATCGGCCTGGTCCTGGGACTGATCGTGCACGCCCTGGGTGGCAGCGTGGAAGGCCTGCAGACCGGCGCCAAATGGGTGATGGACTACATCACCACGCCCGCCTCGGGCCTGTTCCTCAACCTGATCTTCATGCTGATCGTGCCGCTGATCTTCTCGGCACTCATCATGGGTGTGTCGGAAATGGGCGATATCCGCGCCCTCGGCCGCATCGGCTGGAAGACCCTGGCCTACACCGTGCTGCTGTCCGGCATTGCCGTGGGCATCGGCCTGGTGCTGGTGAACGTGCTCAAGCCCGGCGCCGGCGTGGACCCGCAGACCGCCGCGCTGATGCTTTCGGAAAACGCCGAGCGCAGCAAGGAAATCGTGGCCGGCATCCATGGCACGCCCAAGGGCATGGACATGCTGCTGTCGATCGTGCCCAGCAACGTGCTGCAGGCCGCATCGGACAACGGCGCCATCCTGTCGCTGATGTTCTTCGCACTGATGTTCGGCATCGGCATGGTGCTGACCGACGATGAGAAGGTTGCGCCGCTGCGCCGCGCCATCGAGGGCGTGTTCGAAATCTCGATGACCCTGATCAACCTGGTCATCCGCCTGGCCCCGTACGCGGTGGCCTGCTTCATGTTCAACCTGGCCGCACTGTTCGGCTTCGAGCTGATCATCCGCCTTGGCGCCTACGTGGGCGTGGTGGTGCTGGCCCTGGGCCTGCACATGGTGGTGACCTACGGTACCGCCGTGTGGCTGTCGGGCCGTTCGCCGCTGTCGTTCTTCCGCGATACCCAGGAAGCGACGGTGATGGCCTTCTCCACCGCCTCCAGCAACGCGACCCTGCCCACCGCCCTGCGCGTGGCCGACCAGATGGGCCTGCCGCAGCGCGTGTCGCGCTTCGTGCTGACCGTGGGCGCCACCGCCAACCAGAACGGCACCGCGCTGTTCGAGGGCGTGACGGTCATCTTCCTGGCCCAGTTCTTCGGCGTGGACCTGAGCATCGGCCAGCAGATCATGGTCATGGCCGTGTGCATCCTGGGCGGCATCGGTACGGCCGGCGTGCCGTCCGGCTCGCTGCCGGTGGTGGCCATGATCTGTGCCATGGTCGGGGTGAACCCGCTGGGCATCGGCCTGATCCTGGGCGTGAACCACTTCCTGGATATGTGCCGCACCGCCCTGAACGTGACCGGCGACCTGGCCCTGACCACCTTGGTGGCCAAGGGCGAAGCGCACGATGGCCCGGAGCCGGCTGCGCCGCGCGATTGAACGCGCCCTGAATGCCATGGATACTATCCCGACGCATGGAAGGCGTCGGGATTGGCGCCGTGCGAACGGGAGCAGAAATGAGGATTTCGTACGTGATGGTCGCCGCCCTGGGCCTGCTGGCCTTCGACGCCAGTGCCCAGAAGGCCTGTGAAACCAACTACACCAAGACCGGCAGCTTCTTCGCCGGGCGCACCTTCACCACCTGGGACGTAGTGCCCAACGCGACGCCGGCTGACGCGCTCAAGCGCATCCAGATCGAAGGCGTGAAGTCGGGCCTGAAGGTGGCCACCGTGGACAAGGACCTGGGCATGCTCACCATGGAGCAGAACGTCCAGTTCAACGGCGGCCAGACCACCCTGCCGTGGAACGTGCTGATCGAGGCCGAGGGCAAGGGCTCGAAGATCACCGTGACCAAGACCACCCCGGCCACCTACGCCACCGGCGAGGACTTCCAGAAGAAGTCGATGTGCGCCGTGATCGAGGCCGCCGCCCCGAAGTAAGCGGCGGGCGGGGTTAGATCCCTTTCTCTGGCAAGGGATCTGGCCCTACGCCTGAACCCGGCCCCGGGTCTGTGGGACAATGGGGGGCCCGCACGTCCGCGGCCGCCTCCCGATTCCGACAGAACCATGACGCAGCCTACCCGTCGCCAGTTGGCCAACGCCATCCGCTTCCTTGCCGCCGATGCGGTTGAAACCGCAAAGTCCGGCCACCCCGGCATGCCCATGGGCATGGCCGATATCGCCGAAGTCCTCTGGAACGACTATCTCCGGCACAACCCGAACAACCCGCAGTGGTTCAACCGTGACCGCTTCGTGCTGTCCAACGGCCACGGCTCGATGCTGCAGTACGCCCTGCTGCACCTGAGCGGCTACGACCTGCCGATCGAACAGCTCAAGCAGTTCCGCCAGCTGGGCAGCCACACCGCTGGCCACCCGGAACGCCACGAGACCCCGGGCGTGGAAACCACCACCGGCCCGCTGGGCCAGGGTTTTGCCAACGCCGTGGGCTTCGCCCTGGCCGAGAAGCTGCTGGCACAGCGCTTCAACCGCCCGGAGCTGGAAATCGTCGACCACCGCACCTGGGTGTTCATGGGCGATGGCTGCCTGATGGAAGGCGTGTCGCATGAAGCCGCTTCGCTGGCCGGCACCTGGGGCCTGCACAAGCTGGTCTGCTTCTGGGACAACAACCACATCTCCATCGACGGCAACGTCGAAGGCTGGTTCACCGACAACACCCCCGAGCGTTTCGAGGCCTACGGCTGGAACGTGGTGCGCGATGTCGATGGCCACGATCCGGAAAGCATCAAGGCCGGCATCGAAGCGGCCCTGTCGCAGGACGAAAAGCCGACCCTGATCTGCTGCCGCACCACGATTGGTTTTGGTTCGCCGAACAAGGCCGGCAAGGAATCCAGCCACGGCGCGCCGCTGGGCAAGGACGAACTGGAAGCCACCCGCAAGCAGCTGGGCTGGAACTACGGTCCGTTCGAGATTCCCGAAGAGATCTACGCCGGCTGGCGTGCCGGCGGTACCGGCACCCTGCGCCAGGCCGAATGGGAACAGCAGTTCGACAAGTACGCCGCGCAGTTCCCGGCCGAAGCCGCCGAACTGACCCGTCGCTCGCACGGCGAACTGCCGGCCGACTTTGTCGCCAAGGCCGATGCCTACATCGCCCAAGTGGCCGCTGAAGGCCCGACGATCGCTTCGCGCAAGGCCTCGCAGCTGGCCATCGAAGCCTTCGCCCCGCTGCTGCCGGAAATCGTCGGCGGCTCGGCTGACCTGGCGCACTCCAACCTGACCCTTTGGAAGGGCAGCAAGTCGGTCGCCAGCGACGACGCCAACGCCAACTACGTGTACTACGGCGTGCGCGAGTTCGGCATGACCGCCATTGCCAACGGCCTGGCCCTGCACGGTGGCTTCATTCCGTTCGATGCCACCTTCCTGGTGTTCAGCGATTACGCCCGCAACGGCGTGCGCATGAGCGCGCTGATCCCGGCCCATGCCATCCACGTCTACACCCACGACTCGATCGGCCTGGGCGAAGATGGCCCGACCCACCAGCCGGTGGAACACCTGGCCTCGCTGCGCTACATCCCGAACAACGATGTGTGGCGCCCCTGCGATGCGGTGGAATCGGCGGTGAGCTGGAAGGCTGCGATCACCCGTCAGGACGGCCCGAGCTGTCTGGTGTTCAGCCGCCAGAACCTGCCGCACCAACCGCGTGATGCCGGGCAGATCGCGCAGATCGAACGCGGCGGCTACGTGCTGGCCGATGCGGCCGGCACCCCGGACGTGATCCTGATCGCCACCGGTTCGGAAGTGTCGTTGGCCACCGAAGCCAAGGCGCAGCTGGACGCCGCCGGCCTGAAGACCCGCGTGGTCTCCATGCCGTCCACCGACGTGTTCCTGCGCCAGGATGCGGCCTACCGTGAATCGGTGCTGCCCAACGCCGTGCGCAAGCGCGTGGCGGTGGAAGCCGGCGTGACCGGCTTCTGGCGCCAGTTCGTCGGCCTGGACGGTGCGGTGATCGGCATCGATACCTTCGGTGCCTCGGCCCCGGCCGACAAGCTGTACCAGCACTTCGGCATCACCGCCACGCACGTGGTGGAAGCAGCCAAGGCGCTGTAAGCCGCCTCGCGAAGCAGAGAGAGAAAGGTCGGCGCAAGCCGGCCTTTCTTGTTTTCCGATCAGCACTGACCGCCGTGTCGATGACGATGACGCGATGGCCTCTTCCGCCGGTACGGCGAACTCTGCAATAACAGCGCGATGTCAGGGGTTGCCTGATGGCTGGACCGAGGATGCTCGATGCCGCTGCATGATCCGCCCCATCCTGGAGAAGCGCTACGCGAAGACATCCTGCCGACGATCAAGATGTCCATCAGTGCGCTCGCGCACCACCTCGGGTACTCACGTGGGCAATTGTCGACGGTCATCAACGGCCATGCAGGCATTTCTGCCGAGCTGGCGTACCGCTTGGAACTGGCCGCTCTGGGAAATGCCCGGATGTGGTTGGCGATGCAAGCGGCCTACGATCTCTGGCAGGCAGAACATCGCGAGCATCCTGCGATCGCGCGTCTCGATCTCCCCGAAGCCTTGAACCGCCCGCAGTAGATCCACGCCATGCGTGGATGGGCGCTACATCGCCTCGCGTACATCCATCAATGCAAAGCCCAGCAGGTTCAGCCCGCGCCATTGCGCGGGGTTGTGCGCGTCGGCGTGGTCCTTGGCCAGCCCGATGCCCCAGATGAAATCCACCGGACTGGCTTCCACCAGCACCCAACCCGCCGTGGCGCGCAGGAAGGCGCCCAGTTCCGGGTTCTGGCTGAATTTGGCGCGGTTGCCGGCCACCACCAGGTCGTAGCGCGCCTGCACCCAGCGCGCTTCATCGAAGCCTTCGATCTGGCGGCCCAGCGCCTTGGCCTTGTCCGGCGTGGCGCTGGCGATGATCTTGTCGAGCAGCACGCTTGCGCCGAACAGCCGCGCCTTGCCGGCCATCATGTAGTGCTCGGCGGTGCGGTAGTGCACGCCATCAATGTCGAAGCCGGCGTCGTACCACTGGCTGAAGCAGGACGCAGACACACCGCTTCGCGGCGGCTGGTGGCCCCAGAAACACAGATAGCGCAGGTCTTCGCCTGCGGCATGGCGTTGCTGCAGGTCGTGCAGGAAACGGGAATCGTCGTTCATCGGCACAGCATAGCGTGCCGCCGCAGCCTGGTAGGTGCCAACCTTGGTTGGCACGGAAGCTGTTCCGCCGGGCATGGCCCGGCGCTACCGCTCCGCGGGGCATGGCCCGGCGCTACCATCGCTGCGATTACGCGGTGCGCGCCAACGCCAGCCGCAGCAGCCGCGCGTTCAAGCGCTCGCCGAAATCCTTCGGCGCCTGCAGCCCCATGCGCTGCAGGTACACCGCATCGCCATCGCCGGCCGGCTGGCGCAGCGCGGCCCACGCCGTGCGCAGCGTCGCGCCGCGTGTCTGCGTATTCGCCTTCAGCCAGCCCAGCGCCTTCACCAGCACCTGTTCGATCTCGTTGAAGTCGCTGCCCAGCGGGTAGTCGGGCAGGGTGCCATCACTGCGGAAGGGCGCCAGCGCCGCCGCCAACGCGGCAGGCGTGTTGCGCTGCAGACGCTGCGGATCCGGCTGCTGCGCGGCACGCAGTTTGCGCGCCGCGTGCGCCTGCTCCAGCAGTGCTGCCTGGAACGGCGCTTCGGTAATGGCGGTCATCGCCTGCGCGCAGTCCTCGTCGGTCAAGCCGCGCAGATCGGCAATGCCGTACTCGTTCAGATAGATATCGCGCAGGTGCCGCGGAATGGTGGTGTGGCCGTAGTTCCAACGCACGTTCGAGGCACGTTGGCCCTTGTCGTCGCGTGCGGCACGGAACATCAGCACGCTGCGTGCTTCCGGCAGGGCATGGGCCATGGCCACGAAGTTGTACTGCCCGCCGACACCCGAGACCACGCGCCCATCATCCAGCGCGTCCGACACTGCCGCGCCCAGCGCGGTGGCCATCATGCAGGAATTGAAGAAGCGCGCATGGCGGCGCTGCAGGCGCTCCAGCGTCTCGTTGCCACCATAGAGCTGGTTGATCTCGCCGATGCGCCGCATGCCGATCGCGCGGCATTCGTCTTCGGGCAGGGTGCGCAGCCATTCGTAGAATTCCGGCGAACCCAGGTAGAACGCGCCGTGCAGGTATTCACCCTCGGCGGCCAGGGTGGCGTGGTCGATCGACAGCGTGCTGCCGTTTTCGATGCGCTGCATCAGGGCCAGGTCGTCGTGCACCTTGCGCTTGATCACCCCGGTCTGCACCAGCCGGCGGAAACCCTCGTTGAGCATTTCGCTGCAGCCGTACAGGCCGACCTCGAACGGTTCCAGCCCGCCGATTTCCTGCACCAGCGGATGGCTGGCCAGCTGCGGGTCCAGCGCATGCAGCACGCGGCGGTAGCGCGCATTGTCGGTATGGCGCAGCACCAGCGCGTGGCTGAGCGCATCGGCCAGGGTGCCGATGCCGATCTGCAGCGTGCCGCCATCGCGCACCAGGGTGCTGGCGTACAGGCCGATGGCGTAGTCGGCGTCGGCCACCGGCTGCCGCGGCAGGCCGAACAGCGCCGGGTAGGGCGGCCGCGGGGTGATCACCAGGTCGAAGAAGGACACATCCACCGTGGCCGAACCGCCCAGGTACGGCAGCTGTGGATCGATTTCGGCAATCAGCAACGGGCGCGGCAGGCCGCGTGCGGCAATCGCATCCAGCGTGTCCTGGGTGATGTCGTTGTTGCATGACAACGACAGCCGGCGATCATCCGGGCGCATGGCCACTTTCTGCACGATCACCTGCGGTGCGCGCTGGGCCACCGCATCGGCCGCGTGCGTGTAGTTCAGGCTGGTATAGCTGGACTGCGCCTGCCGCGACCCCAGCAGCGCGCCGGACTGCATGTAGAACTCTTCCACCTGCACATGCGCCGGCAGCGCATCGCGGGCGATGGCATCGGCATAGGCCAGGCGCGGGAAATCCTCGCCGAAATGGCGCTGCACGAACGGCGCCATGAAGCGCGCCTCCAGGCCATCGCCGCGCGCCTTGGGCGGGTTCAGCGACAGCGCGGTGTACAGCTGCAGCGGCCGCGACGGATCCGCCTCAACCCGCGCATACAAGGCATTCAACAGCCGGTGCGGCTTGCCCAGCGCCAGCGGCGCACCCACCCGCAGCGGCCCGTCCACGCGCGCGAACAGCCAGTCAACGGCGGCGTCCAGGTCGGTCAGGTGTTCGGTCATGCGGCAAGGTCCTGCGTGCGGGGGAGTGCGGGCATTACAGCATGTCGGGCTTGAACCGCCGTCGACGCGAGACTTTGGCGCCGGACAGCATGAACTGTCCATCGCCGCGATAGTGGAACGTGCGCGGCAGTTTCGGCCGCGGCGCCACGTGTGCGCGCACGATTTCCCAGATGAAGAGATTGCTCGACTGCACCTGGCTGTCGTCGTACAGGCGGCACTCGAAGCAGGAATGGCACTGGCCCACCAGCGGCGCGGCCACGTCGCGCGCCGGCAGCGCGTCCAGGCCAAAGTGGGCGAACTTGTCGAGGTCACGGCCGCTGCAGTTGCCGATATCCACCACCGTGTCCAGCAGCTCCACGCCAGGCACGTTGATCACGCATTGGCCGCTGTCCCGGGCCAGGGCGAAGCTGTGGTTCTCGCTCCACAGGTAGGTGGCCACCAGCGACGGCGAGAAACCCATCACCATGTGCCAGCCCATCGTCATCAGGTTGCGCTGGCCCTGCGCCGCGGTGCTGACCAGCACGATCGGGCCCGGTTCCAGGAACCGGCGTGCGTCCTCGACGGGGTAGTCCTTCTTGCGCAGCGGCTTCATGCAGGCTCCGTGGGCGGTGGCTTCGATGCTGGTCCGTGGCAGATGAACCGCATGTTGAGGGGCTTGACAGCACGCTCGATTACGCGCGTAATCGAATTGTCGATTACGGATGTAAACAATGAGCCCGATCAGTGAAGCCGAAGCCATCGTGATGGAAGTGCTGTGGCAGCAGTCGCCGCGCAGCGCAGACGATGTGGTCGCCGCGCTGGCCCACCGCGACTGGGCCGAGCCGACCATCAAGACCCTGCTCAACCGCCTGCTGACCAAGGGCGCCATTGCCGCCGAACGCGACGGCCGTCGCTACCTCTACCTGCCGCTGCTGCAACGCCAAGCGTGGGTGGACATGCAGAGCCAGGATTTCATTGGCCGCGTGTTCGATGGCAGGGTGGCGCCGCTGGTCGCCCACTTCAGCGAGCGCGGGCGGCTGACGGCACAGGACATTGCCGAACTGAAGAAGCTGATCCAGGAGATGGACGATGAATGAGCTGCTCGATGGACTGTGGCAGGCCAGCCTGGGGCTGGCGTTGGGTGTGCTGCTGCTGGCGGCCGTGCGGCCCGTGCTGGTAACGCTGGGCGGTGCGGAGCTGGCCTATCGCAGCTGGTGGCTGTTGCCGCTGCTGCTGATGGCCCTGCTGCTGCCCGTGCCAGCATTGCCGGTGCTGCAGCACGTGCCCACGCTGCCATTCAAGGTGGTGCCGGGCACCGTGGAGGGGCCTGCCGCGCAGTTGCCGCTGTGGCCGTGGCTGCTGGCCGTGGCCTGGGCGCTGGGCGCCGGCTTGCAGCTGCTGCGCGCGCTGCGTGCGCAACGCCGTTTCGAGCAGACGCTGGGCCCCCTGCAGGCGCGTGCCGATGGCAGCTGGCAGGCCGGCGCCGACCCCGGCCTGCCCGCGCTGGTGGGGCTGTGGCGGCCGCGCATCGTGGTCGGCCCGCACTTCGACCAGCAGTTCGATGCCCATGAGCAGGCGCTGATCCTGCTGCACGAACGCAGCCATCGCCGCAACGGCGATCACTGGGCCAATGGCGGTCTGCTGCTGGCACGCACGGTGTTCTGGTTCCACCCGTTGCTGCCCTGGGCCGCGCGCCGTTTCCTGCGCGACCAGGAACTGGCCTGCGATGCACGCACCGTTGCCGCCCAGCCCTCGCAACGCCGTCTCTACGCCAGCACGCTGCTGAAGGCGCAGCTGGTCCACCCGGTTGCGCCGATGGCCTGCCATTGGCGCAGCCAACCCGTGTTGAAGGAGCGTATCGCCATGTTGAAGCAGTCGAAACGGAAGGCATTGCCGAAATTGTCGGGCCAGCTCTTGGTGGTGGGTCTGTGCATGGGTGGGGCGGCGTTGGCGTGGGCCAGCCAAGGGGCGGGTGGTGTGGAGCGCGGTGCGGCAGCGGGCGCGGGCAATCGCGATATCCTGATCGACAAGATGCCCCCGCCCAGCTATCCGCGCTCGGCGTTTGAAAACGGCCAGACCGGCGTGGTCACGCTGCGGCTGGAGGTGGATGCACAGGGCCAGCTGACCGATGTGCGGATCCTCAGTGCCACCAATCCGGGCGTGTTCGACGAAGTGTCCAAGGCCGCCGCGCGCAGCTGGACCTACCGTCCGGCACTGAAGAACGGCGTGCCCGTGGCGGCCGCGGTGAAGGTGCCGATCACCTTCGCCATGGATGACGATGCGGCCGACGGTGGCCGGAAGTGAGAGGCCTGCCGCTGTGCCTGCTGGCCGCGCTGATGGCCGGGTGCGCCAGCCATGAACGCCTGACCACGGTCGATACCCGCAACGAGAGCGTCGGCCACCAGCGCCTGAAGCCCGATGCGGCCGGTGGTGCGGGGCAGGTCCAGCCGTACGCGCTGGCCGCCAGCGAGGGCTACCGGATGCCGCAGTTGTATGCGGCACCGGACGCGGTGGTGGGCGAGCGCGATCCACGCACCGCGTTGCCGCCAACCACGGTCTGCCTGCAGGTGGTGGTGGACGCGCAGGGCGGGGTTGAACGCAGCATGCCGCTGACCGACCGGAAGGAATGCAGCGCGGGTGCAGCGACGGAGAATGGCCCGCTGCTGCAGGCCGCGCAGGATGCGGTCGCGCAGTGGAAGTATTCCCCGGCGGCGGTCTGCCGTTTCGCCGCCGGCAGGACGCCCGAAGACCGCAGTGACTGCAAGGGCGCCGACAGCATCGAACCGGTGGCGGTCACCCTGCAGTACGCCTTCACCTTCGAAATCGTGAAAGGCCAGCACGTGGTACGCACCCAGGGCCGCTAGCGCCGGGCACGTGAACGGTAGCGCCGGGCCATGCCCGGCGTGTCCTCGCCGCCGCTCTCAGGCCCCGCCCTGGATATTGGCCTTCACCGCCGGCTGCATCAGCTTCGGCTCGGCCAGGGTGGCATCGCGTGCCTGCCGCACGCTGACAAACGCCGCTTCGTCCACGCCGTCGTGCACGTGGATGTTGTGCGCACGCTGCGCGCCGATGGTGGTTTCATTGGCGATCGCACGGCCACCCGGGCCGTAGTCGTGGCAGACGAATACGCGGGTGGCATCGGGCAGCGCCAGCAGGCGCTGGATGGAGCGGTACAGTTGCGCCGCGTCACCGCCCGGGAAATCACAGCGGGCGGTGCCGCCATCGGGCATGAACAGCGAGTCGCCAGTGAACAGTGCATCGTCGATCAGGTAGGCGATGCTGTCGCTGGTGTGGCCCGGCACCGCGATGATGCGGCCCTGCAGCGTGCCCAGCGCGAAGGTTTCGCCATCGCTGAACAGATGGTCGAAGTGCGCGTGCTGCGCCGGCATGTCCAGGCCGTAGCGCGGCGCGAAGGTGGCCTGCACCGCGCGGATGCCCTCGCCAATGGCCAGCGTGGCCTGCGGGAACCGCGCCTTCAACTGGCGCCCGGCCGACACGTGGTCGGCGTGGGCGTGGGTTTCCAGCAGCCAGCGCAGCTGCAGGCCCTGCTGTTCGATGGCCTGCAGCAGCGGACGCACGGGCGCGTCGCTGCTGGCGTCGGTGTCCGGGTCGTAATCCAGGACCGGATCGATCAACGCCGCTTCGCCACTGGCCGGATCACTGACCAGATAGCTGAAGGTATTGCTGTCGCGGTGGAAGAAGGATTGGACCTGGACCGACATGGAACCTCCTCAGCGTGTGCCCAGCACGCGGTTCAGCAGCTGGGCCAGGTTTTCACCGGCCAGCCGCAGCTGTGCCTCGGCCACCGGGCGATAGCGCGCGGTGTATTCATCGCCAATCTTGCGCGAAGCCGGGTAAACGCCGGGTTGTACCGAAATGCGGCAGCTGGCTTCGGCCCAGCGCTGCGGATCCTGCTGCGGGTTGGACTGGCGTGCCAGCTTCGGCGCCGGCAGTGCGCGCAGCACCGGCAGGTAGCCGCTGTCATCCAGCTTGCGGGTGTTGAGCATGCCGCTGTCCCACAGCGAATGCAGGTTGGTACCGCGGTTGCCGAACTGCAGCTGGAAATCGTTGCCGCCCTTGTCGTGGCCGTAGCCGGCGTGCATCGGCTGGTGTACGTCACCCACCAGGTGCACCACGAACTTCAGCGCCTGCAGGCGCTCGCCATCGGTCAGTTGGCGGTCGCCCAGGATCGTGCTCTGCGCCTTCAGGGCTTCCACGATGCAGTTGCCGTTTTTGCAGTGCTTGGGGGCTTCGTAATGGCAGCCGTCTTCGGCGATGTTGACGTAGTGCCAGCCGGCCGAGCGGCGGCCCAGGCTGGGGTCCTTGGCGCGCAGCTGGTCGGCCCAGGGCGCGATGCTGGCCAGGGTGGCGCCCGGTTCGGTGGCCAGCAGGCGGTCCACTTCGGCACGGGCCGTGGGGTTCAGGCGGGTTTCGGCCACCTCGGCCACCAGGCGGTGGCCTTGTGCGCCCCAGGCATGGGCGGGCGCGGACAGGGTCAGCAGGGCCGGGGCGAGCGCGGCGGCGAGGAACAGGGAGTGCAGGGCTTTCATCCGCCCATTCTAGCGGCGCCGCCGGGCAGGGAATTGACGCAACGCGGCGCGTCGCCGGCGGCCCGCTGCCGACGCCGCGTTGATCCGGTTGCCGATAGGCTGGCGCGGCCACGCATGGGGACGGCGATGACCAGCACCGACAGGCGCGTTACCGCAGTACCGATCGACGAATCCGGATTTGCCGTTGCCTTCGATGCACAGGTGCTGTGGCGCATGCGCTGGGCCTGCGCCGTGGCGGCCTGCTTCTCGCTGCTGTTCATCGCGCTGGACCGACAATGGTTGCCGCCCGACATCGGCGCCGTGGTGCTGCGCTGGCGCTTGGGCGTGCTGCTGCCGGCACTGCTGGTGGGCGTGGTCATGACCTATCTGCCGGCGTGGCGCCGCTACCAGCAGTACATCGGCGGGGCCATGGTGCTGTGCAGCGGGCTGGCCCTGGTGGCCATGGTGTGGACCGCGCACCACGCCGAAACTGGCTACCCCTACGAAGGGGTCAGCCTGTTCCTGCTGTTCAACTATTTCCTGTGCGGGTTGCGCTTCAAGGTGGCCACCTTCAACGGCACGGTCATCAGCGCCGCCTTCGTACTGGCCGAAGTGAACGTGCTGCCGGCCGGGCCGGCCCTGGCCGAGGCGTTGATGTTCGTGCTGGCCACCCACGTGGCGGGTATGGTGGGCTGTTACATCTCCGAACGGCAGGCGCGCGCTACCTTCATTGCCGAACAGCGGCTGGACGCGCTGGCCAACCACGATGGCCTGACCGGCCTGCTGAACCGCCGCGCCTTCGACCGCCGTGCGCGGCAGATCTTCCAGCACTACCTGCGCACGCCACACCCGCGCGGTGCGCTGCGCATCGCGATGATCGATATCGATTACTTCAAGCGCTACAACGACCACCACGGCCACCCCGCCGGCGACACCGTGCTGCATGCCGTGGCCGCGGCGTTGTCGGCGCAGTTGCGCGATGTGGATTCGGTGGTGGCGCGCTATGGCGGCGAAGAGTTCGTGGCGCTGGGCCATTGGCAGCCGGGCCAGCCGCAGTCGGCACCGTTCGAACAGCTGCGCCAGCAGGTGCAGGCGCTGGCGATCGCCCATGCCGATTCCGATGCGGCGCCAGTGGTCAGCGTCAGCATTGGCGTGGCGCGCTGGCATGACGACGGCGGCGACACCCTGGAACAGGCGCTGGCCAGGGCCGACCAGGCGCTCTACCGCGCCAAGGCCGCCGGCCGCAACCGGGTGGAAGTGGCCGCAGACCAATGAAATCCACCCGCCCCGCCCAATCAAAAAAGCCCCGGCACACACACCGGGGCAACATGCTGCGAGCGTCTTTGCTTGGTGGGTTGCTGCTTGAGACGGGGGAGCGGGGGGGGGACCCCCCCGCCCCAACAAAAAATACACGGGGGCCTACCGC
>NZ_JACVUD010000170.1:0-1702 GCF_016624905.1 Stenotrophomonas sp. S49
GTGATGCTGGAGGTGCTGGCCTGGATCTGGCCGACGATCTGGGTCAGCTGGCTGACCGTGCTGTTGGCATCGTCGCGCATGCGGGCGAATACACCCTGGTAGTCGCCGTGCATACGGGTGGTCAGGTCGCCTTCGGCGATGGCCGACAGCAGCTGCGAGAGCTTGCCCAGGTTGTCATCGCTGACCGCCATCATGGCGTTGAGGTTTTCCAGCATCACGCGGAAATCGTGATTGAAGCGCTGGGCATCGCCACGCTGGCTGAAATCACCGGCGGCGGCGGCGGCGGCCAACTGCTTGATTTCGGCGTTGATGCGGCCCAGGTTGGCCTTGACCGTATCGACGGTGGTGGTCATGGCGGCCTTTTCGCCAGGGTAGCGCGCCACGTCGCGGCTGAGGTCGCCCACGGCGTACTGCTGCACCACGTCCAGCACATCGTGCAGGGTCTGCACGTGGCTGCCGACCAGGGTGTTGGTTTCCTGCACCATCAGGCCGTATTCGCCGGGGAAGGCGGCGGCGTCGATGCGGTAGCTGAGTTCACCGGCATCGTGGCGGCGGGCCATTTCGCGCTGGGCGGTGATGACCGCGTGCAACTGCTGCTGCATGCGCGACATCGATTCGAGCAGGCGGCCCGGTTCGTCGTGCGGCTGCGGGCCGATATGGCTGTCCAGCTTGCCGCGCGCAATGCCTTCGGCCACCGCGGTGGCCTGCTTCAGCGGTACGGCGATGCGGTTGCCGATGATCCAGCTCAGGCCCAGCACGATCAGCACCATCAGGCCACCGGACAGCGCCATGATGCCGGTGAAGGCCCAGGCGTCGCTCTGCACGTCGTCCATGTAGACGCCGGTGGTCACCACCCACTTCCAGGGTTCGTACATGCCGGCGTAGGTGATCTTGTCGATCAGGCCTTCCTTGCCGGGCTTGGTGGTCTGGTAGTAGGTGTAGCCGCCGCCGAGGCGGGCCATGCCGACCTGCAGGTAGTAGATTGGCACGCCGTCATCGGAGGTGTAATCCTTCTGCACGGTGCCTACGCGCTTGGGCGCGAACGGGTGCATCAGCACGCGGTACTGGGTGTCCAGCACGTTGTAGTAGTCGGCATCGTTGTTGGCGCGCATGACTTCCAGCGCCTGCAGCGCGGCGGCCTTGGCGGCCTCTTCGGTCAGTTCGCCGGTGCCGGCCAGGCGCTTGTAGTGGTCCAGTACGCCGTAGGTCAGTTCGACCTGAGTGCGCAGGGCGTCCTTGCGCGTTTCGGTCAGGTCCAGGTACTGCATGCGGGCGGCGATCACCGACAGCGCGATCACGCCGATCGCGATCATCAGCGTGAGCAGGTTGAGCTTGCGCCGGACGGAAAGGTTGCTGAAGTAGTGTTGCCAGCGATGCAGGAGGTTCATGAAGCAGGACCAGGTCGAGACGGGCGGGCGGCGCCAGTACCGGTGACGGCGCGGCCGGCCGTGACAGAACGGTTATCGGCCGGGGGCGGGGAGATTTGAGGGTGGCGCTATGAGCGCATTCAGGTTCCCTTGCAGCGGCGGCTGCTTCGCTGCCTGCGGCAGGCGTTTGAAGCAACAGCAGAAGCAACAGCAGAAGCAACAGCAGAAGCAACAGCAACAGCAACAGCAATGGCGGTTGGTCGGCTGTGCTGTTGCTTGGAGGGAGGCGGGGGGGGGGGGGGGGGGGGGGGGGGGGGGGGGGGGGGGGGGGGGGG
>NZ_JACVUD010000171.1:0-1434 GCF_016624905.1 Stenotrophomonas sp. S49
TGAAGTGACCCCCGGGAGTTGGACACCTGATCCGACCCCGAGGTTTGCATGAATAGATATGAGGTTTGTTTCAAGTTGCAGGTCGCCAAGGAGGCCTGTAACACCTCCACATCGGTCAAGGCCGTTGCCCGCCGCCATGGTCTGGAGTTCTCCACGGTGAGGCGATGGGTAGCGACCTACCGGCTGCATGGCCGACAAGGATTTAAGCGCAAACCCCGGTCTTACGATCTCCAGTTCAAGCTGGCCGTCCTGGAGAAGATGAGCCAGGACGGCATGTCCGCGCGTGAGGCCACCACTTTCTTCCAGATCGGCAGCGCCGGCGCGGTGGGTGAGTGGCGGCGGCTGTATGCTGAGGGGGGTGCCCAAGCGTTGGCGCCGCCACCATTACCGCCTCGAAAGCCGATGAAAAAGACCCGCTCGTCCAAGCCCGCCGAGGACATGAGCCGCGATGAACTCCTCAAGGAAGTGGCCTACCTGCGTGCGGAGACCGCTTACCTAAAAAAACTCGATGCCTTGATCCGGGAAGAGCAGGCGGCGCAAGACGCAAAGCGCAAGCCGTCCAAGGGTTGAGGCAGACCTACGCACTGCCGCTGTTGCTCCAGGCGGCCGAGCTCTCTCGCAGCACGTTCTATTACCAGATCAATGCCTTGGCCCATTCCAATGGGGGCGAGGAGAAACTGCGTGAGCGCATCCGCTCGATCTACGACAAGCACCAAGGGCGCTACGGCTACCGCCGCATAACGCTGGAGCTGGCCAATCAGGGCGAAGCCATCAACCACAAGCGGGTCCAGCGGCTGATGACCGAACTGGGCCTGCGCTCGCGGGTACGCATCAAGCGCTATCGCGCGTTCAAGGGAGCGGCCAATGTCGTGGTTCCCAACGACCTGGGCCGCCAGTTTGAGGCTGAGATGCCCAATCGTAAGTGGGTGACCGATGTAACCGAGTTCAAGGTGCAGGGCATGAAGCTCTATCTTTCGCCGATCATGGACCTCTACAACGGCGAAATCGTGGCCTACCAGATGAAGCGCCGGCCCGTGTTTGACCTGGTGGGTGAGATGCTGGACCAAGCGATCAGGAAGCTCTCTCCCGAAGATCGGCCGATGATCCACTCCGACCAAGGCTGGCACTACCAGCACGAAAACTACCGACACAAGCTCGAAAAGCACTCGCTGAAACAGAGCATGTCCCGGCGTGGCAACTGCCTGGACAACGCGGCCATGGAGAGCTTTTTCGGGACCTTGAAGTCGGAATTCTTCTACCTGAACACCTTTGACAGCATCGATAGCCTGGAAGCTGGGTTGGTGGAGTACATCCGGTACTACAACGAGAATCGTATCCGCTTGAAATTAAAGGGCTTGAGCCCGGTAAAGTACCGGGAGCAGGCTGCCCTAGCCGCCTGATCCCCCACCTGTCCAACTTCAGGGGGTCACTTCA
>NZ_JACVUD010000172.1:0-1311 GCF_016624905.1 Stenotrophomonas sp. S49
GCATTCGCACGCCCACGCACCGCGTGGGCGTGCGAATGCCACTGCGGCACCGGCCGGGGTTCGCCATGGCCTGGCCCGCGTGTTGTCCAAGGCGGGCGTCTGCTCGCGTACGGAAGCCGCGCGCTGGATTGCCGAAGGGCGCGTGCGCGTGTCCGGGCGCATCGTGCGTGACCCCGAATTCCCGATTGCCAGCCCGGCACCGCCGATCGAGGTGGATGGCCAGCCGCTGGCGCCGCCGCAGCGCCTGTACCTGATGTTGAACAAGCCGCGTGGGGTGGTGACCACCGCCCAGGACGAGCGTGGGCGCGACACGGTGTACCGCTGTTTCGACGGCGCCGGCCTGCCGTGGATCGCCCCGGTGGGGCGCCTGGACAAGGCCAGTGAAGGGCTGCTGCTGTTCAGCAACGACCCACAATGGGCCGCGCGGCTGACCGATCCGCAGACCGGGCCGGACAAGACCTATCACGTGCAGACCGACCGCCTGCCCGACGACGCCACCCTGGCGGCGCTGCAGGCCGGTATTGAAGACGAGGGCGAGTTCCTGGTGGCCCGTGCCGTGCGCGTCCTGCGCAGCGGCGACAAGACCGCGTGGCTGGAGGTGGTGCTCGACGAGGGCCGCAACCGCCATATCCGTCGCCTGTTGGCGGCCTTCGACCTGCAGGTGCTGCGCCTGGTCCGGGTCGCGATCGGCGGGCTGGTGCTTGGCGATCTCGGCAAGGGGCAATGGCGGGAGCTGCAGGTCAGCGACCAGCAGCAGCTTGTGGCTGCTGCACCGGGCTGAAGTCCGGCCCACGGCTGGCCGCGGCCAGCCACCGTTCCAGGCGTAGGGGGCGCCTGGTTTTCGATTTACTTGAACGGAGTGTGCCCATGTACCCGACCCTCAACCGAACCCTGCGCTGCGCCGGCCTGCTGTTGCCGCTGGCCGTGCTGACCGCCTGCAGCGGCCACAAGAAGGTGGCCAAGGCCGAAACCCCGGCCGAGGCGCCGGTGGTGGAGGTAAAGACCCCGGAGCTGGATGGCCGCGGCAGCTACCGCTTCATGATGAGCAACGGCGACCAGAAGATGACCGCCGACCAGTTCGACGCCTGGATGAAGGCCAACGGCATCCGCGTGGCCAAGGGCAACGCGCAGGACGCCGCCGCCAAGCCGGTGGTGGTGGCCAGCAAGGACGAACCGAAGGACAAGAAGAAAAAGAAATGACGCGCCACGCGCGTCATTTCGGTAGCGCCGGGCCATGCCCGGCGAGCGCGTAGCGCGGATACCAGGAAGCCGCCGGGCATGGCCCCGCGCCACCCCTGATCCGCCCGGGCT
>NZ_JACVUD010000173.1:0-896 GCF_016624905.1 Stenotrophomonas sp. S49
CGCCCCCCCCCCCCCCCCCCCCCCCCCCCCCCCCCCCCCCCCCCCCCCCCGGGGGGGGGGGGGGGGGGGCCCCCCCCCCCCCCGGCCGTGCAGCCGTCGGTCGCGCTGGCACCGCGCGCCCTGCGGCGGCTGCTGGGCCACTACCCCACCGGCGTGGCCATCGCCACCACCCGCGACGCGCGCGGCAAGCCGCACGGCCTGACCATCAACTCGTTCGTGCCGGTTTCGCTGCAGCCACCGCTGGTGTCGTGGACGCTGGCACTGCACGCGAACAGCTTGAAGGCCTTCCAGTGCGCACCGCAGTTTGCGATCAGCGTGCTGGGTGCCCAGCAGGTGGCGCTGGCACGGCAGTTCGCCGACCCGCTCGTGCGCGATCGCTTCGAAGGCGTGCCGCTGCTGGACGAGGACGACGGCCTGCCGCCTCGCATTGCCGGCGCGGTGGCACACCTGGTGTGCAGCCGCCATGCGCACTGGCCGATGGGCGACCATCTGCTGCTGGTGGGTCGCGTGCTGCAGGCCAGCGACGCCGACCAGGCTCCGCTGCTGTTCCATCGCGGGCGCTTCCAGGCCGGATCGCTGCAGCCCGTGTTCGAGGTCATCCCTTGAACATGCAGGCCCTGGAAGCGCTGTTGGCGGCGGGCAAGGACAACGCGCTGCTGCGCTTCGGCCTGGGCAAGGGCTGGCTGGATGCCGGTGACGCGCTGCGCGCGGCGATGCATCTGGGCCGCTGCGTGGCGCTGGACCCGCAGTATTCGGCCGCGTGGAAGCTGCTGGGCAAGGCGTGGCTGGCCGGAGGCCAGCCGGGGGGGGGGCGCCCCCCCCGGGGGCCGGGGGCGGCGGGGGGGGGCCCCCCCCCGCTACCGGGTGTTCGGCGGCATGCGCGGGTGCCCGGCGAG
>NZ_JACVUD010000174.1:0-768 GCF_016624905.1 Stenotrophomonas sp. S49
GGCCACCCCCATAACCCCCCCCCCCCCACCCGCGGGCCCCGGGCGGGGCCGGGGCCACGGGGTGCTGCGCGGGGTGGGGCGGGTTACTCGCGCACCCAGGTCTGCGCGCGGCAGATGAACGCGATGCAGCCGGACACGTCCAGCTTGCCGCCGCCGGGCTGCAGTTCGATCTTGGACTTGTAGGTCTTGCCGTTGGCCGGGTCCAGGATGGTGCCGCCGGACCACTTGCTGTGGCTGCCCTTGTCCTGCGACAGGTTCCACAGGATGGTCATGCCCTTCACCGGCTTGTTCTTGTTGGCGCCTTCGCAGCCATCGCAGACCGGGTTGGGGCCCTTGTCCGAATGCAGGATGTCGACCACCTTGCCGGACAGCGTGCCGTTGGCGGCCTGGGTGATCTCGACGATCGACTTCACCTTGCCGGTCTTGTCGTCGATGGTCTTCCAGCGGCCGGCGGCGCTGTCGGCGGCCTGCGCCGAGAGCGCGGCCAGGCACAGCGGCAGTGCCAGCAGCAGGGTCTTGAAGGTCTTGCGCATGGTCCCCTCCCAGGGTTCATTCCGGCACGATGCCGGTACAGGGCGACTGTATACCCATTCGGGTGGGTATGGGGAAGAGGGAGGGCTTTGCAGGGCTGCGCCCTGCACCTGCCGAAGCCGAAGCCGAAGCCGAAGCAAGATCAAGAGCGGTGTTCCGTGGGATGGCGGGGCACTGTCGGTTTGCGGGGACGGCGCAAGTACGTCCATGTAGCCTTGGTCGCCGCATCCATGCGGC
>NZ_JACVUD010000175.1:0-745 GCF_016624905.1 Stenotrophomonas sp. S49
TTGCACGCTGCCGGTCTGCCCATGGTGCGCATCAACCCAGCTCGGGCACGACGGTTTGCCCAAGGCACCGGCCGGGCTGCAAAAACCGATCGGCTCGATGCCACGGTGCTGGCCGAGATGGCCCATTTGTTGAAACTGACTCGCTATGTGCCACCTGCACCTTGGCAACAGCGTTTGGCTGAATTTGCGCAGTGCCGCAGGCATCTTGTGCAGATGAGGGTCAGTGAAACGCAGCGCTTGCGGCGTTTGGTTGATCCTGCTCTGATCGCAATAAAGCAACGCCATATAGCTCAGTTATCTGAAGACCTGAAGCAATTGGATAGAGCTATCGCTGAGCAGCTTGAAGGACAGCCGGGCTGGAAAGAGATCGGCTCACTCAAGGGCGTCGGACCAATTCTTGTCAGTACCCTTGCCTGCGAGTTGCCCGAGCTCGGCAGCTTGGGGGGCAAAGCCATTGCATCACTGGTGGGGGTGGCCCCAATGAACCGTGAAAGCGGCACCTGGCATGGCCAGCGGCGCATCAGTGGCGGGCGCGCGGTAGTACGCGAAGCCCTTTACATGGCGGCCCTGACGGCCATCCGGTACGAGCCGAAACTCCGCGATTTCTATGCGGGGCTGAAAGCCAAGGGTAAGGCGAGCAAGGTGGCCCTCGTTGCGGTCATGCGCAAAATGCTGGTGATCCTCAATGCCCGCAAGCGGGACGCCGAGGTGGCCCTCGGCAGCCCCTGACAAGACAGTTGCTACT
>NZ_JACVUD010000176.1:0-632 GCF_016624905.1 Stenotrophomonas sp. S49
CCCCCCCCCCCCCCCCCCCCCCCCCCCCCCCCCCCGGCCCCCCCCCCCCCCGCCCCCCCCCCCGGCGACGTTTGTGGAGGACTGTTTGATGAAAGCCCGTCTGATCGCCACCGGCGAACGTGCCCCCAGTTGGGTGGCGCAGGGGTTTGCCGAGTACCAGAAGCGGCTCTCGCACTGGTTGCCGTTTGAACTGGTGGAGATCGAACCCGGCCTGCGTGGCAAGGGTCGCGATGCGCGCCGTGCCACCGAAGACGAAGGCAAGCGGGTGATCGCGGCATTGCCGAAGAATGCCTACGTGGTGGCGCTGGATGTGCCCGGTCGCCAGCTCAGTTCCGAACAGCTGGCACAGCGCCTGGAGCACTGGCGCGGGCAGGGCAGGGACCTGGCTTTCCTGATCGGCGGCCCGGAAGGGCATTCGCCGGAAGTGTCCGCACTGGCCGACGAGAAGTGGTCGATCGGCCCGTTGACCCTGCCGCACATGCTGGTACGGCTGGTGGTGGCCGAGCAGTTGTATCGGGCTGCGGCAATGATTGCCAATCACCCCTACCATCGCGCGTGAAGAGTGGTTATACTAGTCGTCTGCCCGAATAGCTCAGCCGGTTAGAGCACTTGACTGTTAATCAGGGGGTCGT
>NZ_JACVUD010000177.1:0-562 GCF_016624905.1 Stenotrophomonas sp. S49
GCCCCCCCCCCCCCCCCCCCCCCCCCCCCCCCCCCCCCCCCCCCCCCCGCCCCCCCCCCCGCCCCCCCCCCCCCCCCCCCCCCCCCCCCCCCACTCTACGCCAGGATCATTGCAACGGCTCCACCACCACCGCCGTGCCATAGCACAGCACCTCGGTCAGCCCGGTCATCACGTCGGTGGCGTCGTAGCGCATGCCGATGATCGCGTTGGCCCCCAGCTGCCGCGCATGCTTCACCATGTCCCGGTAGGTCTCCTCGCGGGCCTGTTCGCACAGCTCGGTGTGGATGGTGATGTTGCCGCCAAAGATCGTCTGGATGCCACCAAGGAAATTGCCGACGATCGAGCGCGAGCGCACGGTGATGCCGCGCACCACACCCAGGTTGCGGGCCACCCTGTAGCCGGGCAGCTCGAAGGCGGTGGTGACCAGCGAATCCTCGAAGCGCAGGGCTGGAGGGGAAGGGATGCCGCTGTTGTAAGGGTCTGCCATGATCGCGTCCGTGTCGGTGCCTTCGGTAGAGTGGGGGGGGGGGGGGGGGGGGGGGGGGGGGGGGGCGGGCGAGGG
>NZ_JACVUD010000178.1:0-483 GCF_016624905.1 Stenotrophomonas sp. S49
ACCCCGCCCGGCCCCTGACAATTTCCGTGTGCGTCCAGCCACGTGAAAAGAAAAAAGAAAAAGCAGGATCGGGTCGCTTCGCTCGGGAGGGGGGGTCAGCGCGCGGCTTTGAGATGATGGGCGACCAGGGCGTTGGCATGGCCGTGGCCCAGCCCGTGCTCGGCCTTCAGGTAGCTGACCAGTTCCATGTGCTTCAGGCCCGGCTGCTTGGCCAACAGTCCCAGCCAGTGCGCCACGGGCTGGCCGTAGGTTTTCTCGATGGACGGGAAATACGAAGCCGGGCCTTTCGGCGGGGTGTCAGTACTCATGTGCAGCTCCTGTTGAACGTCATTCATTAGACGAACCACACCGCAACAAATCGACAACCTCACACCCCGATGCCGTTTCGACAGACCGCGGGAAACTGTCGAAGGCGGGGCACTGTGGGTTTGCGGGGTGTGAGCCGCATGGATGCGGCGACCAAGGCTACATGGACGTACTTGC
>NZ_JACVUD010000179.1:0-304 GCF_016624905.1 Stenotrophomonas sp. S49
GCAAGTACGTCCCTGTAGGCTTGGCCGCGGCATCCATGCCGCGGACACCCCGCACTCCGACACCGCCCCGCCTCTGACAGTCCCCCGCGGCTGTTGGTAGGTGTCGACCTTGGTCGGCACGGTAGATCCACGCCATGCGTGGATGAAAACTGTCAGATACCGATATGAATCTGGGGTCAGAGCCCGTTGCGGAGCAGCGGGAACCGACCCCGATGCCGTTCCGACAGGTCGCAGGAAACTGTCGAAGGCGGGGTGGGTCCGGTTGAGGGGGCGTGAGCCGCATGGATGCGGCGACCGAGCTTAC
>NZ_JACVUD010000017.1:0-55618 GCF_016624905.1 Stenotrophomonas sp. S49
GGGGGGGGGGGGGGGGGGGGGGGGGGGGGGGGGGGGGGGGGGGGGGCGGCCGCGGCCCCCCCCCCCCCCCCCCACGGGATCACCAATCGAGGGTGCCGACGATCACCGTCTGCACCTGGCCGCCGGACCACACTTCGCCGTCCGCATCCACCCGCAGGGTCAGGCGCGCATCGTGGCCGACCTCGCGGCCCTGGCTGACTTCATACGGTTCGCGACCGCGCGGCAGCACCCCGCGCAGGTCCAGCCAGGCCGCCAGCACGGCATTCGCCGCGCCCGAAGCGGCATCTTCGAAGCGCCGCCCGTTGCCGACGAACGCGCGCACCGCCAGGTCGTAGCCCTCGTTGCCATCGCTGAAGGCGTAGGCGAACACGCCCATGCTGTCGGTGGATTCGGCCAGGGTGGCGATCGCATCCCAGTCCGGCTGCAGTGCGCGCAGCTGTGCTTCGTCGGCCACTTGGACCACCCACCAGCTGCGGCCGCCCTGCATGCGTGCCGGGGGCAGGGTGCCCAGCGGCCAGCCCTGCAGCGCAGCGGCCAGGCGCGGGTCATCGGCCGTCGCAGTCTCGGCCAGCTGCGCGCGCGGGGTGCGGATGGCAATGCGCTGCTGCGCGCCTTCGCCCATCACCTGCAACGGCAGCGCGCCAGCAATGCCGTCCTGCACCAGCACGCCGTCCACCGGCGTGGCCAGCCCGGCCAGCAGCACCGCATGCGCGGTGCCGACGCTGGGGTGGCCGGCGAACGGGACTTCCTTCTGCGGGCTGAACATGCGCAGGCGGTAGCTGCTGCCGGCCGTTTCGGGCGGGAACACAAAGGTGGTTTCCGGCAGGCGGGTCCAGCGCGCGATGGCCTGCATCGTGGTGTCGTCCAGGCCTTCGGCATCGAGCACCACGGCCAATGGATTGCCGGCGCCGGCGCGCGGGGAAAACACATCCAGTTGCAGGAAACGGCGTGCGGACATCAGGGGCAGCTCCAACGAAATGGGGGATGGTAGCGCGGGGGCCATGCCCCGCGAGCGCGCAGCGCGGTGCGGTGATGCCGCCGGGCATGGCCCGGCGCTACCAGCTGATGAGGCCGTCGATCACGCACTGCACCTGGCCGCCGATCCACACCGTGCCCTGGGCATCCACCCGCACATGGACGCGGCCATCGCGGCCGACTTCGCGGCCCTGGCTGGCCACGTAGCTGCCGCTGCCGCCGGGCAGCACGCCGCGCTCGCGCAGCCAGGCGCCGATCAGCGCGTTGGCGCTGCCGGTCACCGGGTCTTCGGGCACGTTCACCGCATCCCCGGGGCAGAACGCGCGCACCACCCACTGGTGCTGCGCTGCGTCTTCGGCGGCGAACACAACCACGCCGGTCGCGTCGGTGGCACTGCTCCAGTCGCGCAGGGCGGCCATGTCCGGCGCCAACGTGCGTACTGCGGCGGCATCGCGCAGCGGCAGCAGCCACCAGCGCGGGCCGTTGTCCCACAGCTCGGGTGCCTGGCCGTCGGCGGCCCGTGCCAGCAGCGCGTCCGGCACCGCGCCGGGGGCGGTCTGCAGGCGGTGGGCCGGCGGGCTGGCCAGTTCGATGTGCGGGGCATCGGCCGCGCCGCTCACCCGCACCGGCAGCAGCCCGGCCGCGCACTGCTGGACCAGCGCGCCGTCGCGCGGGTGCGCCAGGCCCCGGGTGACCGCCGCCCAGGCCGCGCCCACGCTGGGATGGCCGGCAAACGGCAGTTCGCTGGCCGGGGTGAAAATGCGGATGTGGTAGTCGGCGCCGGGCGCGCTGGGGGGCAGGAAGAACACGGTCTCGGACAGGTTCAGCCAAGCGGCCAGGGCCTGCATGCGGGCCGCGGACAGGCCCTCGGCGCCCAGCACCACCCCCAGTGGGTTGCCGCGGCCGGGCTGGGTGGCGAAGACATCGAGCTGCAGGTAGCGGAAGGCGGGCATCGGCGGGTCCATTGGGCTTAGAATCGAAGGTTCCGCCCCCGTGGGCGGCTTCCCCACATTACACATAGCCTATCCATGTCAGCTTCCCCCCTTGTCGATCGTTGGATCGTACTGAAGTTCGGCGGCACCTCGGTGTCGCGTCGCCACCGTTGGGACACGATCGGGAAGCTGGCGAAAAAACGCGCGGAAGAAACCGGCTCGCGCGTGCTGGTGGTGGTCTCGGCGCTGTCTGGGGTGACCAATGAGCTGACCGCTATTGCCGATGGCGCCGCCGACAGCCGCGACCGCGTGGCCGCGCTGGTCGAACGCCACCTGGGCTTCCTGGATGAACTGGGCCTGGGCCACGACGTGCTGGCCGAGCGCCTGGCCGTGCTGCAGGGCCTGCTGGACGATGCGCGTGCCGCCACCCGTACGCTGGACTGGCAGGCCGAAGTGCTGGGCCAGGGCGAACTGCTGTCTTCCACCCTGGGCGCAGCCTACCTGCACGCGTCTGGCCTGGACATGGGCTGGATGGATGCCCGCCAGTGGCTGGACGCGATGCCGCCGCAGCCGAACCAGAGCGACTGGTCGCAGCGCCTGTCGGTGAACTGCCGGTGGCGTGCCGACGGCGAATGGGCGCAGCGCTTCCGCGCGCAGCCGACCCGCCTGCTGATCACCCAGGGCTTCATTTCCCGCCATGCCGACGGCGGTACCGCCATCCTCGGCCGCGGTGGTTCGGACACCTCGGCGGCGTACTTCGGTGCGCTGCTGGGCGCCAGCCGCGTGGAAATCTGGACCGACGTGCCGGGCATGTTCAGCGCCAACCCCAAGGACGTGCCCGACGCGCGCCTGCTGACCCGCCTGGACTATTACGAGGCGCAGGAAATCGCCACCACCGGCGCCAAGGTGCTGCACCCGCGCTCGATCAAGCCCTGCCGCGACGCCGGTGTGCCGATGGCCATCCTCGATACCGAGCGCCCGGAACTGCCGGGCACCAGCATCGATGGCAATGCCGCGCCGGTGCCGGGGGTGAAGGCGATCAGCCGCCGCAACGGCATCGTGCTGGTGTCGATGGAAGGCATCGGCATGTGGCAGCAGGTCGGCTTCCTGGCCGATGTGTTCGGCCTGTTCAAGAAGCACGGGCTGTCGGTGGACCTGATCGGTTCGGCCGAAACCAACGTCACCGTGTCGCTGGACCCGTCCGAGAACCTGGTCAACACCGATGTGCTGGCCGCGCTGTCGGCTGACCTTTCGCAGATCTGCAAGGTGAAGGTGATCGTGCCGTGCGCGGCCATCACCCTGGTCGGCCGTGGCATGCGTTCGCTGCTGCACAAGCTGTCGGACGTGTGGGCCACGTTCGGCCGCGAGCGCGTGCACATGATCTCGCAGTCGTCCAACGACCTGAACCTGACCTTCGTGATCGACGAGGCCGATGCCGATGGCCTGCTGCCGATCCTGCATGCCGAGCTGATCGACAGCGGCGCCATGCCGGTGGAAGAAACCGAAGTGTTTGGCCCGCGCTGGCGCGAGATTGCCGGCACCGTGCGCCCGCGCGGCACGCCGTGGTGGCGTGGCCAGCGTGCACACCTGCTGCAGCTGGCCGACGCCGGCACGCCGCGCTACGTCTACCACCTGCCCACCGTGCGTGCCCGCGCCCGCGCGCTGGCCGCGATCAAGCCGATCGACCAGCGCTACTACGCGATCAAGGCCAACAGCCACCCGGCCATCCTGCAGCTGCTGGAAGCCGAAGGCTTCGGTCTGGAATGCGTTTCGCACGGTGAGCTGAAGCACGTGTTCCAGCACCTGCCGGAACTGTCGCCCAAGCGCGTGCTGTTCACCCCCAGCTTCTGCCCGCGCAGCGAATACGAAGCCGCGTTCGCCCTGGGCGTGACCGTGACCGTGGACAACGTGGAGGCGCTGCAGCGCTGGCCGGACCTGTTCCGCAACCGCGAACTGTGGCTGCGCGTGGATCTGGGCCGTGGCGAAGGCCACCATGCCAAGGTGCGCACCGGTGGCAAGGAGTCGAAGTTCGGCCTGCCGATTGCCCGCGTGGACGAATTCGTGCGCGCGGCCACCGAGCTGGGCACCCGCGTGGTCGGCCTGCACGCGCACCTGGGCAGCGGCGTGGAAACCGCGCAGCACTGGCGCCTGATGTGCGATGAACTGGCCGGTTTCGCCCGCCGCATCGGCAGCGTTCAGACCATCGATATCGGTGGCGGCCTGCCGATTCCGTACAGCGAAGAAGACGAGCCGTTCGACCTGGACGCCTGGGCCGAAGGCCTGGCCGAAGTGAAGGCGCTGCACCCGGCGTTCCGCCTGGCGATCGAGCCGGGCCGCTACCTGGTGGCCGAATCGGGCGTGCTGCTGACCCACGCCACCCAGGTGGTGGAAAAGGACGGCGTGCGCCGCGTCGGCCTGGATGCCGGCATGAACACGCTGATGCGCCCGGCCCTGTACGACGCCTGGCATGACATCGAGAACCTCAGCCGCCAGGGCGGATACGCCGAAGCGGCATTCGATGTGGTCGGCCCGATCTGCGAGTCCAGCGATGTGTTCGGCAAGCGCCGCAAGCTGCCGGTGTCCACCGCGCCGGACGATGTGATGCTGATCGCCGATGCCGGTGCCTACGGCTATGTGATGTCCAACACCTACAACCAGCGGGCGATGCCGCGCGAAGACGTGATCGAGTGATCGCCAGCCTTCGCACCCTGCACCCGCCCACCGACACGACCCGCGTACACGCGCGGGTCGCGCCTGACCGCGCTTGAACTGGATCCACCATGACTGCTTTCGATAAACACCAGGTTTCCCGCTTCCGCTTCGTCCGCTGCGAATTCGCCGCGGACACCGGCGTGGCCAAGCTGGTCTACGCTTTCGATGACGGCCCTGAGATGGTGGAAACCATCAGCGTGCCCGGTGCGCCGTTCGTACTGGACGACGCGCGCGCCGCCGCCGTGCAGCGCGCACTGCAGCTGCTGCACCTGATCGCCGGCGTCAGTTACTACAAGGCGGGCGTGCCGGAAACGGTCAGCATCGACAGCTATGCGATCGATGCCGATACCGCTGCGCTGGTGGAAACGATCTACCTGAATGGTCTGGGCGAGTTCGCCTACCGCAACGGCCTGAACCTGCGCGGGCGCTTCCGCCTGCCGGTGCAGGGCGAGGCGGTGCAGGCGCCGGCACTGGGCCTGCAGCCGCACGCGCTGGTGGCCATCGGCGGCGGCAAGGATTCGCTGGTCAGTATTGAAGCGCTGCGCCGTGCCGGCGTGGACGAGACGGTGACCTGGATCGGCGGTTCGCAGCTGATCCGCGCCTGTGCCGAGCGCACCGGCCTGCCGACCCTGAACCTGGGCCGCGCGCTGGCCCCGGAACTGTTCGAGCTGAACCGCCAGGGCGCGTGGAACGGCCATATTCCGGTCACCGCGGTGAACTCGGCGATCATGGTGCTGGCCGCGCTGCTGCAGGGCGTGGACCAGGTGGTGTTCTCCAACGAACGTTCGGCCAGCTACGGCAGCCAGATTCCCGGCACCGGTGAAGTGAACCACCAGTGGTCCAAGGGCTGGGCCTTCGAGCAGGCCTTCGGCAACCACGTGCAGCAGCAGGTGGCCGCCGATCTGCACTATTACTCGCTGCTGCGGCCGATGTCCGAGCTGGCAGTGGCCCGCCAGTTCGCCAAGACCGATTTCTACGACGCGCATTTCTCCAGCTGCAACCGCAATTTCCACATCCTGGGCGAGCGCCCGGTGAACCGCTGGTGCGGCGTCTGCCCGAAGTGCCATTTCGTGTTCCTGGCGCTGGCACCGTTCATGCCCAAGACGCGCCTGGTGCGCATCTTCGGCCGCAACCTGCTGGATGATGCCGAGCAGGCCGCTGGCTTCGATGCGCTGCTGGAATTCCAGGACCACAAGCCGTTCGAATGCGTGGGCGAAGGCCGCGAATCGCGTGCGGCGATGGCGACCCTGGCGCAGCGCCCGGAATGGAAGGAAGACGTGCTGGTGAAGCGCTTCTGCAACGAGATCCAGCCGCAGCTGGACGCCGCTGAACTGGAACTGGCGCCGCTGCTGCTGTTGCAGGGCGAGCACCGCATTCCGGCCGCGTTGTGGGAACAGGTGCGTGAAGATTTCGCAGCTTGAAGGAAGGCGCGTCGCGCTGTGGGGCTGGGGACGTGAGGGCCGTGCGGCATTCGCGGTGCTGCGTGCGCGCCTGCCCGCGCTGGCCCTGAGCCTGTTCTGCCCGGCCGCCGAGGCCGAGGCGGCGCGTGCGGAAACGCAGGGGCGGCTGGACGTGCGCGGTGAACCCACCGCCGAGGCGCTGGCCGCGTTCGATGTGGTGATCAAGTCGCCCGGCATCAGCCCGTACCAGCCGATCGCGCTGGCGGCGGCCGCGCAGGGCACGGTCTTCATCGGCGGCACCGCGCTGTGGTTCGCCGAACATGCCGGTGCCGATGGCATCTTGCACGACACCGTGTGCGTGACCGGCACCAAGGGCAAGAGCACCACCACCGCGCTGGTTGCGCACCTGTTGCGTGCCGCCGGCCATCGCACCGGCCTGGTCGGCAACATCGGCCTGCCGCTGCTGGAGGTGCTGGACCCGCAGCCCGCGCCGGACTATTGGGCGGTGGAACTGTCCAGCTACCAGACCGGCGAAGTGGCGCGCAGTGGCGCACGGCCGCAGGTGGCGGTGGTGCTGAACCTGTTCCCCGAACACCTGGACTGGCACGGCAGCGAGCAGCGCTACATTGAAGACAAACTGCGTCTGGTGACTGAAGCGGCGCCGTGCATCGCCGTGCTCAATGCCGCCGATCCGCATCTGGCCGCCCTGGCGCTGCCCGACAGCGAGGTGGTCTGGTTCAACCAGCCGCAGGGCTGGCACATGCGCGGCGACATCGTGCACCGCGGCGAGCAGGCGGTGTTCGATACCCGCAACACGCCGCTGCCCGGCCGCCACAACCGCGGCAACCTGTGCGCGGTGCTGGCCGCGCTGGAAGCGCTGGGGCTGGATGCGGTGGCGCTGGCACCGGCGGTGCAGGATTTCCGTCCGTTGCCGAACCGCCTGCAGCGCATTGGCGTGGCCGATGGCCTGACCTACGTCAACGATTCGATCAGCACTACGCCGCACGCCAGCCTGGCCGCGCTGGAATGCTTCGCCGGCCAGCGCATCGCGCTGCTGGTGGGCGGGCACGACCGTGGCCTGGA
Source organism: Stenotrophomonas sp. S49 (assembly GCF_016624905.1). Classification (NCBI taxonomy): domain Bacteria; kingdom Pseudomonadati; phylum Pseudomonadota; class Gammaproteobacteria; order Lysobacterales; family Lysobacteraceae; genus Stenotrophomonas; species Stenotrophomonas sp. S49. The sequence continues at coordinate 7,103 of NZ_JACVUD010000017.1, forward strand.
CTGGACCGATTTCATGCAGCACATGGCGCACGACGTGCCGCCGGTGGAGATCGTGACGATGGGCAGCAACGGCCCACGCATCCACGCGATGCTGCAGCCGCTGGCCGATGCCGGCCGCTTCGGCCTGCACGCGGCGGGCGACCTGCCCGAGGCGATGGCGCTGGCACGCGCGGCGCTGGGTACGCAGGGCGGGGTGGTGCTGCTGTCGCCGGGGGCGCCGAGCTTTGGTGCCTACCGCGATTACGTGGCGCGCGGCCGCCACTTCGCCGAACTGGCCGGGTTCAACCCGGACAGCATCAGCGCGATTCCGGGGCTGGGCATCGGCTGAGGCAGATCCAGGGGTCAGATCCCTTTCCGCAGGAAAGGGCTCTGACCCCAGCGAGTTACGATGGGTGCATTCCCGGACGGATTCGAGAAGCCCGATGTGCACCTTCATTACCGTGTTCCTGCCCACCTCGCTTGCGCACGTTGACGCCGCCGCGATCTTCACCCGCAGTGGCCGGTGCCTGTTCGCGCAGGATTCGCCCAGCCTGCAGGCCGCGGTGGGGCCCGGCTGGCAGCCGTGGCTGAGCGCCGCACACTGCGATTGCGGCACCGCGCTGGCGTCGGCGCGGGCCGAGCCGGAATGGAGGGGCGATGCCGACCGCTGGCGGAAGAAGGGCTGGAGCGAAGCGAAGATCGCCCGCGCGCTGGCCGAGCAGTTGGCCCGGCATGAACAGGATCAGCAGGTACGTCGCGAAGAAGCGCTGGGCGATGCCGGGCAGTGGTTGCAGCGCATTGATGCGCTGCTTCAGGCAGGTGCAGCGCGTATTGGCCTGTTGGTGCGCGAGTACGACGGTTCGGTGGGGGCCAGGCAGCCGACGCCGCCGGAACGTCGCTGGTCGCGTGCGCGCTTGGCGGCGGCCGATCTGCTGGCGTTCGAACCGGGAACGTTGGAGTGGATCGAACGCAGGTGAGAGCGCGTGAGCCCCGTCCACGCATGGCGTGGATCTACTCGATGAAGCTGTAATCGCGGTCGATCAGGTCCTGCAGGTAGGCATCGAAGCTGGGGGCGATCACTGCGTAGCTGTCCGGATCGTGCAGGTAGCGCACCACCTGGCCGACGGTGCCGCCTGGGGCGGGATCGAAATCCAGGTACAGCATCGAGGTGCCGCCGTTGTTCATGCAGTGCGAGAAGCACAGGCGACGGTTCATCGGCAGATCGCCGTCGATGCCGGCGCCGAGGATGTCCGGCTCGTCGTCCAGCCATTCCTCGTAGATGGAACGGATGCTGTCGTGCCACTGCCGCTGGTCTTCGAAGATCTGTTCGACCGAGCGCAGGAAGTACGGGTAGTCCCCCACGTCCGAGCCCAGCACCAGCACGCAGACCTCGCCACCGGGGTATTCACGGTAGTGCGTGCCATCCACGCGCGACAGCAGCTGCAGCAGGCTGTCGGGCACCTGCGGCCACTGCGAGCGCAGGCGTTGCAGGTCGTCGGCGCTGGCGCCCTGCACGTGGGCCCATTGCGGGGCGTCGTCTTCCGGCAAGCGGGCAACAAGGCCGGACAGGAAACGGTCTACCAGGTTCATTCAATTGCAGGGAAGCAGGAACAGGGGGTTATCCAACCACACCTGCGTCACGCCGCCAATGCAGAATGCGCACTGGCAGGCGTGGGCACCGTGCAGCCTGCTTCCCCAATCTCTGGAGCAGGCACATGAACAGCTGGCGGTATGGTGTGGCGATGGTGCTGGGGCTGGCGGCGATGCCGGCCTGGGCGGCGATGAAGACCCAGCCGGTGGAATGGACGCACCAGGGCACGACCTTCAGTGGTGTGCTGGTCTACGACGATGGCGACAATGACAGGCGCCCCGGCCTGGTGATGGTGCCCAACTGGAAGGGCGTGAACGCATCGGCGATTGAGAAGGCCAAGCAGTTGGCCGGCGATGACTACGTGGTGCTGGTGGCCGATGTGTACGGCAAGGGCGTGCGGCCGAAGACCGATGCCGAGGCCGGCCCGGTGGCAACCAAGCTGCGCAATGACCGGCCGCTGCTGCGCGCACGCGCGCTGGAAGCGGTGAACGTGCTCAAGGCGCAGGCCGGCAAGGCGCCGCTGGATGCCAGCCGGATCGGTGCGGTCGGCTTCTGTTTCGGTGGCACCACGGTGCTGGAACTGGCCCGTGCCGGGGCACCGCTGGCCGCTGTGGTCAGCCTGCACGGCGGTTTGGGCTCACCGCTGCCGGCACAGGCCGGTGGCACGCATCCTTCGGTGCTGGTGCTCAATGGCGCCGACGATACCAGCGTGACGGCCGAGGATATCGGCAGTTTCCAGAAGGAAATGGACGCGGCCAAGGTCGACTGGGAATTCACCAACTACAGCGGCGCGGTGCACTGCTTTGCCGAGCGTGATGCCAACAGCCCGCCGGGGTGCCAGTACAACGAACGCGCGGCCAAGCGCGCGTGGAAGGCGCTGGATGAGTTCTTCGAGGAACGGTTCCGGTAAAACTCGCGGGGCCGACCAACGGTCGGCACCCACCGATGCTTCTGTGCCGATCAATGCGAGCGCTGCACCGCGTAGCGGGCCAGGCCGCGCAGGGCGGCCACGGCATCGTTGTCGCCCAGGCCATCCAGCGCGCGCTCGGCGGCTTCGGCGTATTCCTCGGCGCGGCGGCGGCTGTAGTCCAGGCCACCGGTGGCGCGGATCGCGGCCAGCACTTCCGGCATGGCCGAGGCGTCGCCGTCCTGCACGATGCTGCGCAGGCGCTCGCGGGTGGCCGGGTCGGAGTGGGCCATGGCGTGGATCAGCGGCAGGGTGGCCTTGCCCTCGGCCAGGTCGTCGCCCAGGTTCTTGCCCAGTTCCTCGGCATTGGCCGAATAATCGAGCACGTCATCGGCAATCTGGAAGGCGTAGCCCAGGTGCATGCCGTAGTCGTACAGGGCCTGCTGGGTGGCTTCGTCCTGGCCGCTGGCCAGCGCGCCCAGGCGGGTGCCGGCGGCGAACAGCACCGCGGTCTTGCGCTCGATCACGCGCAGGTAGGCCGCTTCGTCGGTGTCCGGGTTGTGTACGTGCAGCAGCTGCAGCACTTCGCCTTCGGCGATGCGGTTGGTGGTGTCGGCCAGGATCTGCATGACGGGCATGCGGTCCAGTTCCACCATCAGCTGGAAGCTGCGCGAGTACAGGAAATCGCCCACCAGCACGCTGGGCGCATTGCCCCACAGGGCGTTGGCGGTGCTGCGGCCACGGCGCAGGCTGGATTCATCCACCACATCGTCGTGCAGCAGGGTGGAGGTGTGGATGAATTCGATGATGGCCGCCAGCTGGTGGTGCTCCGGCCCGGCCTGACCGACCGCGTGGCCGGCCAGCATGACCAGCATCGGGCGCAGGCGCTTGCCGCCGGCGGAAATGATGTGGTCGGCGATCTGGTTGATCAGCACCACGTCCGAGGACAGCCGGCGCCGGATCAGGGCATCGACGGCGGCCATGTCGGCCGCAGCAAGCGACTGGATCTGGGGCAGGCCCAGGGCGGGACGGGTGTCTTCAGTGATGGTCATGCGATCAGGCTTTCAGGCTCCCCCCGATTATAGGCGCTGGCCGTGAATTCGGGCGGAAACCGACCCGACCGGTCTTTTCGCGGGCCGCTGGCCGGCCCTGCGGCGTGAATACGTATGCAGCCAGCGCCATCGCCGGGAGGCCGCCGCTAAGCTTGCCGGAGTTGCTTTTCGGCCCGCTTCCGGCGGGTCCCGCATGCCCGGAGGGGGGCTGTCGATGTCGCACAATCCATGGTGGCGCGGAGCCGTCATCTACCAGATCTACCCGCGCAGTTTCCTCGACGCCAACGGCGACGGGGTAGGCGACCTGCCGGGCATCATCGAGCGTCTGGACTACATTGCCGCGCTCGGCGCGGATGCGATCTGGATCTCGCCGTTCTTCAGATCGCCCATGGCCGATTTCGGCTATGACATCGCCGATTACCGCGATGTGGACCCGCTGTTCGGCAACCTGGACGACTTCGACCGCCTGCTGGCCAAGGCGCACGGTCTGGGCCTGAAGGTGATGATCGACCAGGTGCTCAGCCATACGTCGATCGAGCACGCCTGGTTCCGTGAAAGCCGCCAGGACCGCAGCAACCCGAAGGCGGACTGGTATGTCTGGGCCGACCCGCGCGAGGATGGCACCCCGCCCAACAACTGGCTGTCGCTGTTCGGCGGCGGCGCCTGGCAGTGGGAACCGCGCCGCGAGCAGTACTACCTGCACAACTTCCTGGTCGACCAGCCGGACCTGAACTTCCACAACCCGGCGGTGCAGCAGGCCACGCTGGACAACGTGCGGTTCTGGCTGGACCGCGGCGTGGATGGGTTCCGCCTGGATGCCATCAACTTCTGTTTCCACGACGCGCAGCTGCGCGACAACCCGCCCAAGCCGGCGGACAAGCGGGTGGGCCGCGGCTTCAGCCCGGACAACCCGTACGCCTACCAGTACCACTACTACAACAATACCCAGCCGGAAAACCTGCCGTTCCTGGAACAGCTGCGCGCGCTGCTGGACCAGTACCCGGGCGCGGTGAGCCTGGGCGAGATCTCGTCGGAAGATTCGCTGGCCACCACCGCCGAGTACACCCAGGACGGCCGCCTGCACATGGGCTACAGCTTCGAGCTGCTGGTGGACGACTACAGCGTGGCCTATATCCGCGATACGGTCTCGCGCCTGGAAGCGGTGATGACCGAGGGCTGGCCGTGCTGGGCGGTGTCCAACCATGACGTGGAGCGGGCGGTCAGCCGCTGGGGCGGCCACCCGGCCGACCCGCGCCTGGCGCGCATGCTGGTGGCCATGCTGTGCTCGCTGCGCGGTTCGGTCTGCCTGTACCAGGGGGAGGAACTGGGCCTGGCCGAGGCCGAGGTGCCGTTCGAGGATCTGCAGGACCCGTATGGCATCACCTTCTGGCCCAACTTCAAGGGCCGTGATGGCTGCCGCACGCCGCTGCCGTGGACCGATGCCCCGCTGGCCGGCTTCACCACCGGCAAGCCGTGGCTGCCGATTCCGGCCGAGCACCGTGCCGCCGCGGTGGCGGTGCAGCAGGCCGACCCGTACTCGGTGCTGAGTGCCTTCGGCGATTTCCTGGCCTGGCGGCGTACCCAGCCGGCCCTGCTGCATGGCGACATCCAATTCCTGGACAGCGCCGAGCCGGTGCTGCTTTTCCAGCGTATGCTTGCAGATGAAACCCTTCTGCTGGCCTTCAACCTGTCGGCAGCGCCGGTCAGCCATCCGCTGCCGGAAGGCCGCTGGGAACAGGTGGCGGTGCCGGGCCCGGATGCGGGCACGGTGGAAGGCAATGAACTGTGGCTGCCGCCGCGCGCGGTGTATTGCGCCCGACGCAGCTGACCGATTTCTCCGGTGGCGGTACTTGCGGGGACGGGGCCGAAGCGCCCCGTCCCTTTTTTGTGCGTGGTGGCCTGGGGTTTGGGTATCCACGCCATGCGTGGATGGGCATTTCAGTAGATCCACGCCACGCGTGGACGGGCACGGCCGATCATCTACCAACGCGCGCAAAAGAAAACCCGCTGCCTGCGCAGCGGGTTTTCGGTGGCTTCCCCGGCGTGGGTCAGAACTTGTAGTTCACGCCCAGCACGTAGGTGCGGCCCCACTCGATGTATTCCAGCGGGCGATCCTTGGTGCCGGCGTAGGTGCGGTACGGCTCGTTGGTCAGGTTGCTTCCCTGCAGCAGCAGGGTCAGGCCACGCAGGGCGCTGCTGTCGCTGAAGGTGTAGCTGACCTGCGCATCGGTCACGTTCTCGCCCACCACGTAACGCAGCGTGCGGTTGCCGTTGAAGTTGCCGATTTCACCGATGAAATCCGAACGGCGGCGCTGGCTCACGCGTGCTTCGAAACCGTTGCGCTCGAAGTAGGCGGTGAAGTTGTACACGCGGTCGGACAGGCCCGGCAGGCTGATCGGATCGGTACCCACGCTGGAGGCGCTTTCCGGGTCGAGGATCTCGATGTCGCTCTTGTTGAAGGTGGCGCTGGCCTGCACGCCGAAGCCGCGCAGGCTGTCGGTCAGCATGTCCAGCGGGAACGATGCGGTCAGTTCCAGGCCCTTCAGCGTGCCGCCCTTGCCGTTCTGCGGCGAGGAGAACGTACCGGTGGTCAGCACCGGCACGGTCATGCCCGGCGGCGGCACGTAGCTGCCCAGCAGGTCGGTGAAGTCGTAGTTGTCCACCGACTGGGTGTACACGTAGCTCTTCAGATCCTTGTAGAAGACGGCAGCGGCCACGTAGGCCTTTTCACCGAAGTACTTCTCGTAGGACAGATCGATGGCGGTGGCGCGCCACGGGTCCAGCAGCGGGTTGCCGCCGCTGCCGCCGGGCTTGCCGGTGGCCGTATCCACGCCGAATTCCAGGCCAGCGCGCATCTGGTCCACGCGCGGGCGGGCGACCTGCTTGGCCACGGCAAAGCGCAGCGTCTGCTCATGCGGGAACATGAAGGCCAGGTTCAAGCTGGGCAGCCAGTCGTTGTAGGTCTTCCCGTTGGAGTACGGCTGGATGTTGCTGCCGGCCGGCTGCGAGCTGTCCCAGTAGCGCGAATCCGAACTCTGGTCGGTGTGCTGCATCTGCACACCGATGTTGCCGCGCACGCCCACCACGCCGATGTCGGTGTTGATGTTCAGGCGCGCCCAGGCGGTGGTGATCTTCTCTTCCACCACCCACGACTTCGGAATCAGGTAATCCAGGTTGTCGACCGGATTGAAGGTCATGTAGCGGGCCACGGCGGCCGGCACGTTCCAGGCCGGAATGTTGCCGATGCCGGCAAAGCCCAGGTTCACCGGCGAATACTGCAGGTCCGAGGCGATGTTGGCATCGCCCTGGGCGCCCAGCAGGATGTTGCCTTCGGACTGGGTCTTGGTCTTGCGGCGGTCGGCGTAGTTCACGCCGATATCCAAGTCCGGTGCCCACGACGCCATCGCTTCGGGCAGGCTGATGGTGGCCGCCAGCTTGCCGCCCTTCAGGCGGTCTTCCACCTGCGGCACCTTGCCGTAGCCGGAACCGTAGATGGTGTTGGTCAGGAACAGCGCATCGGGGTTGGAATAATCCAGGCCCGGCGAGATCTGCGAGAAGCCGTTCGGGTTCACCACCAGGCCGATGGTGTCCAGCTGCGGCATCGGGGTCAGCTGCAGGTTGTTTTCCAGGTTCAGTTCGTCACGGGTGGCCTTGGAGTAGTTCAGGTCGGCCACCAGCTTCACGCTGCCGAAGGTGAACTCGTTGTTCCAGCCAAACGCATCGATCTTGTCCTTGCGCTTGTTGTACATGCCGCGCACCAGCGGGTACACGCCGCTGGCGGTGCCCCCGGTGAAGGTGCCATCGGCATTGACCTGCGGGTTGCTGATCAGCAGGCCCGGGGTGTAACCGCCGTTGTAGTTGCTGAGGTTGACCTCGAACTGGTTGGCGGTGTCGATCTGTTCGGCTTCGGTGTGGAACGCATCGAAGGTGCTGGTCCAGGCGTTGTTCGGCCGGAACTGGATGGTGGCCATCACGCCGTCGCGCTTGTTGTTGCCGGTGCGGCGCAGGGCCTTGATGCCATCGGAGAAGTAGGTGCCAGCGGCCAGACCCGGGCGGTTGCCGTTGGTGGTCTGCTCGGTGGTCCACGGTTCGTACAGACCCACCTGGTTTTCCTGGATCGGGTTGTCGCTGTGCGCGTAACCGATCGAGATGCCCAGGGTCTTGTCGAAGAACTGGTCGATGTAGCTGGCGCTGAAGCGGTTGCCGAATTCATCGACGTTGGCCGCTTCACCCAGCGAGCTCTTCTGCAGGCGGCCGCTGACGGCGATCACGCGCTCGGGGAAGCTGAGCGGGCGCACGGTCTGCATGTCGATGGTGCCCGACAGACCCTGGCCGACCAGGGCCGCGTCCGGGGTCTTGTACACGGTCACGCCGTTCACCAGTTCCGAGGGGTACTGGTCGAATTCAACGCTGCGGTTGTCGCCGGTGCTGACCACTTCACGGCCGTTGAGCAGGGTGGTGGCGAAGTCGGGCGACAGGCCGCGCACGCTGATGACCTGGGCACGGCCGGCCACGCGCTGGGCAGCCAGGCCGGGCAGGCGGCCCAGCGATTCGGCGATGCTGACATCGGGCAGCTTGCCGATGTCTTCGGCGGAAATCGCTTCGACCACCGAAGTGGCGCTCTGCTTCACCGCAATGGCGTTTTCGATGCCGCGGCGGATGCCGGTTACCTGCACGGTGTCCAGGTTGGTGGCGGACGGATCGGTGGCGGTGGCTTCGGTGGACTGCGCCGATGCCAGCGACGGCACCAGTACGACGGCCAGCGCCAGACTCAGCGCGCTGCGCTTGTGGTTCAACATTTTCCCCTCCCAGGCAATGTTGTAGAGCATTTTGTGGTCGTCCCGGCGGGGCCGGAAACGTGCGACGCGGTGGCCGCTGTCGTCGCCGCTATGGTAGGCAGCGCGTTGTTCGGCGGAATCACCCTGCATACGTATTCAATGGCGTTTGCAGCGTTGTAAACGATTCCAGTCTGCGCTCCCGTTAGCGCCGGGCCATGCCCGCCGTTGCAGAAGTGCGGGTGTTCAGTGGATCGGCGTGAAGCGGATCGCCTGGCCGCCGCCCGGTGCCAGCACCAGCGTCAGGGCATCGGCGCTGGTGACTTCACGCGTCTCGCGCTTGAACGCGAACGGGTTGCTGCGGAAGTCCGCACCGTCGCCGTCGCGGTAGATCTCGGCGCGGTAGCGCACGCCCGGTTCCAGGAAGCCCAGCGACACCGGCAGCATGCGGCCGTGCTCGTCGGTGATGCTGCCCAGGAACCAGTCGCGGCTGTTGCGGTCGCGGCGCACCAGGGTCACGTAGTCGCCCACTTCGCCATCGAGCACGCGGCTCTGTTCCCAGTCCACCGCCACGTCTTCGATGAAGCGGAACGCCTCGCGATGCTGCAGGTAATGCTCGGGCAGGTCGGCGGCCATCTGGATCGGGCTGTACAGCACCACGTACAGCGCCAGCTGGCGGGCCAGCGTGCTGGGAATGGCCTGGCCGTGGCGGCCCTTCAGGCTGAGGATGCCGGGGGTGTAATCCATCGGCCCGGACAGCATGCGGGTGAACACCAGGTTGACCTCATGTTCGGGCGGGTTCGGCGGCTGGCCCCAAGCGTTGTATTCCATGCCGCGCGCGCCTTCGCGCGAGATCCAGTTGGGGTAGGTGCGGCGCAGTCCGGTGTCCTTGATCGGCTCGTGCGGGTTCACCGACAGGTGCCGGCTCGCCGCTTCCTGCACTACCTTCAGATGGTGGCGGGCCATGAACTGGCCGTCGTGCCACTCCCGCCACAGCGGGCCGCCGGCCGGGTTGCGGCGGTCCACCTGGCCGTCATCGCAGACGTAGCCGGTCTTGAACTGGTCCGCGCCCAGGCGCGCATACAGGTCCAGCGCGGCATCCAGCTGGTCTTCGTAGTGTTCGATGGCACAGCCTGTTTCGTGGTGGCCGATCAGGTGCACGCCTTTCTTCAGACCGTAGGCCGACAGGGCTTCGATATCGAAATCGGCGGTGGCGCGGGTGAAGTCGAAGTCATAGCCATTGCCCACCCACATGCCGTCCCAGCCGGGGTTCCAGCCTTCCACCAGTACGCCACGGAAGCCGTGCGCGGCGGCGAAGTCGATCACCTTCTTCGTCTTGGCGGTGGTGGCCGCATGCTTCGGGCCGGTGGCCCAGCTTTCGTTGTCCAGGTGCATCGACCACCAAACGCCCAGATACTTGGCCGGCTTCACCCAGCTCACATCACCCAGCGCATTGGGTTCGTTGAGGTTGAGGATCAGGTCCGATTCGACCAGGCCGCCGGCACGGTCGGCAATCTGCAGCGTGCGCCACGGGGTGCTGAAGGGCAGGGCGCGGCGCACCTTCCAGCCTTCGGCCGAAGGCGATAGCTCGGCGCGCAAACGCTGGCCTTCGGTGCGGCGCAGCCACATGCCGGCGTAGTCCACCAGCGCGGCCTCGTGGATGGCCACGTGCAGGCCATCCACGCTGCGCAGGGTCATCGGCGTGTGCACCAGCGGCACCTCGCGCAGCGGCGTGCGCTGGTACAGGTACTCGTAGTGGATCGGCTCGCCGGCCGGAATCCACCACGCAGTCGAATCGGGCGCGATGGCGAATTCGGTCAGTTCGTCATCGATGATCGCCTCACGCAGGTTGGGCTGTTCGGGGAACGCATAGCGGAAGCCCAGGCCATCGTCGTAGACGCGGAACACCACGTCCACGCGGCGCTTGCTGCCGGTGCTTTCGGCCAGCTGCACGGTCAGTTCATTGAAGTGGTTGCGGGTGACGCGACGCTCGCCCCAGGGCTGTTCCCAGGTCTCGTCCACGCTGCGCCGCTGTTCGCCCAGCTGGACGAAATCACGGTCCAGGCGGCCGTCGCGCAGCACGAAGCCCAGCTTGGAATCGTCCACCACGGGCGCGCCCAGGCGTTCCACCCGGTAGCGCGCGGTACCGCCATCGAGCACCAGGCTGACCGCCAGCACCTTGCCCGGCGATTCCAGCCGGGTAACCTGCGGCGCGGCCTGGGCCACCACCGCCAGACCCAGCAGGGCCATGCCAAACACCGGCGCGAACATCGCGCGGACTGCAACAGAAATAGCCGGCATTTCCCCTCCCAAGGCGCCATTGGCAGACCCGGACCATAAGCCAGCACGGCGCCCGGTCTTCACGCGATGGCCATGAATACGTATGCAACTGGACGCAGGCCACGGCGCCGCGTCTACCATGGGGCAAGGCACCTTGAGGGAGGGGCCGCGCCCGCGCACCGGTTCCGGTGGCGCGGACCCACAACGGTGCAGAGAGGGAGGGAGGTCGACGGGCGCAAGCCGGTCTGCCGCTTCGATGCTGAAGATCATTTGCCTGACGGCTGCCCTGGGGGCAGCGCTGGGAACGACCGCGCACGCGGCCGACCTGGAATTCAACGGCCGCCACGCGCGTGCCGAAACCGCTGCCAAGGGCAGCTTCGTGCTGCATGCGCCCAAGGGCGAGGTGCGCATTGCCGCCGCGCCCATGCGCAGCCAGACCGGCAGCGTGATGTTCGATGCGCTGTTCGCCCTGGCCCAGCAGGAAATGGACCAGGACCGCGTGGACGCGATCCGCGATCCGGCCTTCGATGAAGGCCGCCCGGTGCCCTGCGACTGCTTCCAGACCGGCGCGCGCTGGCCGTACGTGTGGACCCGCGATGTCAGCTTCGCTGCCGACCTGGCGCTGGCGAAACTGGACCCGCAGCGCACCCGGCAGTCGCTGCAGTTCAAGCTGTCGGCCGCGCGCGATGGCCATACCCCCGGCCTGTTCGTGGCCCAGGACACTGGCTCGGGCGGCAGTTGGCCGATCAGCAGCGACCGCGTGGTGTGGTTCCTGGCCGCGCGCCATCTGCTGGATGATGCGGCCTTCGCCGACCAGGTCTGGCAGGCGCTGCAGGGCACGTTGGCGCAGGACCGGGCGATGGTGTTCGACCCGCAGATGGGCCTGTACCGCGGCGAGACTTCGTTCCTGGATTGGCGCGAGCAGACCTACCCGGACTGGACGCGCGAGAACGTGCGCTTCATCGGCGATTCCTACGCGCTGTCCACCAACGTGCTGCATTACCAGGCCCTGCGCCTGGCCCAGCAGATGGCCGCGCAGCTGGGCGACGAGCGCGCCGAGCAGTACAAGGCCTGGGCCGATGCGCTGGCGCTGCAGATCGATGCGCGCTTTTGGCGGCAGGACATGGGCCAGTACATGAGCTACATCGGCGAAGCGGCGCACCCGGTGCCGTACGCCAAGGTGGACCTGCTGGGCCTGTCGCTGGGCATCCTGGCCGACGTGCTGCCCGCCGAGCGCGCACAGCGTGCGCTGGCCGCTTACCCGATGGGGCCGGCCGGCAGCCCGGTGGTGTGGCCGCAGGAAGCGCAGCAGCCGATCTACCACAACCGCGCCATCTGGCCGTTCGTCAGCGCCTATTCGCTGCGCGCCGCGCGCAAGCTGGACGACGCGCCGCGCATCGCCGCCGAGATCCGCTCGCTGATGCAGGGCGCGGCGCTGGCCGGTTCCAACATGGAGAACTACGAACTGGTCAGCCAGGCCGTGCATGTGGACGAAGGCGCGCTGAGCGGGCCGGTGGTCAATTCCGAGCGCCAGCTGTGGTCGGTGGCCGGCTACCTGGCCATGGTCACCGAAGGGGTGTTCGGCGTGCAGGACGATGGCAGCGTGCAGCCCAAACTGCCGGCTGCGCTGGTGCCCGAGCTGTTCGGCAAGCAGCGCCGCATCAGCCTGGACGCCAACGGCAAGCGCTACGTGCTGGAGCGCCCGAAGCAGGTGGGTGATGGCCTGCTGGTGGCCGGCAAGGTGAAGACGCGCGGCACCACCACCACGGTGCAGCTGGTGGCCGCGCCGTCGCGCGCGCTGCCCGCCAGCACCGCCGATGCCAATGCGCGCGCGCCGGCAACCCCGGCCGCACCGCAGGCGCGGCGCAGCGGCAAGGGCTGGACCGTGCCGGTGGCCGAGGGCCAGGTGCTGTGGCAGGACGGCCGCGCAGTGACGGCGATCAGCAAGGGCGTGGCACGCCTGGGCGATGACGGCCTGCAGCACTGCCTGAGCCTGACCCGCCGCGAGGGCGCGCTGGAATCGCTGCACAGCCCGATGCTGTGTGTCGGCCCGCAGCAGGTGCTGCGCGGCGCGCGCCAGTGGCAGTTCACTGCGGCCAAGGCCGGGCCGGTGCGGCTGCGCCTGCAGTACAACAACCCCAATGGCCCGATCAACACCGGGGTGACCGCCGCGGTGAAGCAGCTGGCGGTGCAGTGCGCGGGCCAGCCCGCGCAGCGCCTGACGGTGACGCTGCCGCACAGCGTGGCTGCGCAGGATTCCACCGCCGCAACCTTCAGCGTGCCCAAGGGACGATGCACGGTGAAGCTGGAAGAGGGCTTCAACATGAGCGCGCTGCAGCACTTCGCGCACTACACCGGCGGCAAGGGTGGGCGCGATGGCGTGCTCAACCAGGCCCAGGTGCAGGCGCTGAAGGTGGCGCCGGTGGCCGCAGTCGAGGGTAGCCGATGAGCCGTCCTGCCAAACCGCAGTTGTCGTTCTGGCAGATCTGGAACATGTGCTTCGGCTTTCTCGGCATCCAGTTCGGTTTTGCCCTGCAGAATGCCAACGCCAGCCGCATCTTCGAAACGCTGGGTGCGGACATGGAGTCGGTGCCGGGGCTGTGGATCGCCGCGCCGCTGACCGGTCTGCTGGTGCAGCCGGTGATCGGCTACCTGTCTGACCGCACCTGGACGCGCTGGGGGCGACGCCGGCCGTTCTTCATGATCGGCGCGGTGCTGACGACGCTGGCGCTGCTGGTGATGCCCAATTCGCCCACGCTGTGGATCGCCGCCGGCACGCTGTGGGTGCTCGATGCCTCCATCAACGTGTCGATGGAACCGTTCCGCGCGTTCGTTGGCGACCAGTTGGCCCCGCGCCAGCGGCCCACCGGCTACGCCATGCAGAGCTTCTTCATTGGCGTGGGTGCGATCGTGGCCAGCTTCCTGCCGTTCATCCTGGCCCACTTCGGCGTGGCCAATACGGCGGCCGCCGGCGAAGTGCCGGACACGGTGCGCTATGCGTTCTACTTCGGTGCCGTGGTGCTGCTGGCAGCGATCACCTGGACCGTGGTCAGCACGCGTGAGTATTCGCCCACCGAGCTGGCCGGCTTCGATGACGCCGAACCGCCGGCACACCACGCTGCCGCCGCAGTGAACGGCCCCGCGCCGTGGGCGCAGGTGGCGCTGTGGCTGGGCGTGGGCCTGCTGCTGGCGGTGCTGATCGCCTGGCGCCAGGGCGACAAGATGCTGTACGTGCTGGCCGGCCTGTGCGCGGGCTACGGCCTGCTGCTGGCGGTGGCCCGATCGCTGCCGGGCACCCACATGCTGGCGGCGATCGTCGACGATCTGCGGGCGATGCCCATCACCATGCGGCGCCTGGCCTGGGTGCAGTTCTTCTCGTGGTTCGCCTTGTTTGCCATGTGGATCTACACCACGGCCGCGGTGGCCGGCACCCACTTCGGTTCCACCGATCCGCAGTCGGCCGCCTACAACGAAGGTGCCAACTGGGTGGGCGTGCTGTTCGGCGCGTACAACGGCTTTGCCGCGCTGGCCGCGCTGGTCATTCCGTTGATGGTGCGTGCCGTGGGCCTGCGCTGGAGCCACCTGGTGAATCTGTGGCTGGGCGGCGCCGGCCTGATCTCGCTGATGTTCATCCGCGATCCGCACTGGCTGCTGCTGTCGATGGTGGGCGTGGGTTTTGCCTGGGCGTCGATCCTGTCGCTGCCGTATGCCCTGCTGTCTGACAGTGTGCCGGCCAGGAAGATGGGCGTGTACATGGGCATCTTCAATTTCTTCATTGTGATCCCGCAGTTGGTCGCGGCCAGTGCGCTTGGCTTTGCCCTGCGCGCATGGCTGGGCGGCCAGCCGATGCACGTGCTGGTGCTGGGTGGCTGCAGCCTGCTGCTGGCCGGTGTGTGCGTGCTGCGGGTTCCGTCGCGTTCGGAGGTGGTGTGATGCGTGCTGTGTTGCCTGTTGCTGTCTGTGTAGCCCTGTTTGCCGGCCAGGCCATGGCCGCGCCGCGCCCGGCGTATGTCGGCACCACCGAGCCGTTCGCCAGCGATGCGGTGTACTTCGTGGTGACCGATCGCTTCGTCAATGGCGATCCGTCCAACGACCACCGCGACCAGGGCGGCAAGCACCGCACGTTCGATATTCCGGTGCCGTGCCCGGACAAGGTGGATGGCAACATCGGCTACCTGGGCGGCGATTTTCGCGGCGTGCTGGACAACGCGCAGTACATCCGCAACCTCGGTTTCGGTGCGGTATGGATCACCCCCATCGTCGACAACCCGGACGAAGCCTTTACCGGCAGCAAGGCGATCAGCTGCACCAGCACGCTGACCGACCGCGGCAAGACCGGCTACCACGGCTACTGGGGCATCAACTTCTACAAGCTCGACGAGCACCTGCCCAGCAAGGATCTGGATTTCGCCGGCCTGAACAAGGGACTGCACGATGCCGGCCTGAAGGTGGTGCTGGACATCGTCGGCAACCATGGTTCGCCGGCATGGACCATGCCGAAGCGGCAGCCGCAGTTCGGCCAGATCTTCGACAAGGATGGGAAGCTGGTTGCCGACCACCAGAACCTGCCGCCGCAGAAGCTGGACCCGCAGCACAACCCGCTGCACGCCTTCTACAACAACATCGGCCCGGTCGACAGCAAGAACGGCTCGATCTTCGACGGCAACCTGGCCGAGCTGTCCGACTTCAACCAGAACAACCCGGCGGTGATGGATTATCTGGTGGGGGCGTACCTGCAGTGGACCGCGCAGGGCGTGGATGCGCTGCGCATCGACACCATCGGCTGGCTGCCACACCCGTGGTGGCATGAATTCGTCAGCCGCATCCGGGCGCAGCACCCGGGCATGTTCATGTTCGGCGAAGCCTTCGATTACAACGCGGCCAGCATTGCCGAGCACACCTGGCCGGCCAATGCCAACGTCAGCGTGCTGGATTTCCCGCTGCGCGGCGCGCTGGAACAGACCTTCGGCACCGCTGGCAAGGGCTTTGAAACCCTGGCCGAACCGCTGCACCTGAGTGGCGGGCCGTATGCCAACCCGTACGAGCTGATGAGCTTCTACGACAACCACGACATGCCGCGCCTGCAGGCCAGCGACAACGGCTTCATCGACGCGCACAACTGGCTGTTCACCGCACGCGGCATTCCGGTGGTCTATTACGGTTCGGAAACCGGATTCATGCGCGGCCGCGCCGAACATGCCGGCAACCGCGCCTACTTCGGCCAGCGGCGCGTGGACGCCGCGCCGCAGAGCCCGATCTTCGCGCCGCTGCAGCGCATCGCCAAGCTGCGCGAAGCCACCCCGGCCCTACAGCGCGGCTTGCAGGTGAACGAGCGCCTGCAGGGTGATGAAGCGGTGTTCCTGCGCGTGCTGCAGCACGGCGATGTGGCGCAGACGGCGCTGGTGCTGCTGAACAAGGGCGATGCGGCGAAGACCTTCAGCGTGGAGCGCTACCTGCAGGCCGGCACCTGGCGCGATGCGCTGGGCGGCGGCGAAGTGAAGGTGAAGGGCCGTCTGCAGACCGAGGTACCCGCGCACGGGGTGAAGGTGTATGTGCTGGATGCGCAGGTGAAGCAGCCAGCGCTGCAGGCCGAACTGGCCAAGGCGATGGCCGACCAGCAGGCGCGGGACCAGCGGCTGGGGCGCTGAGGGCGCCGCCGGGCATGGCCCGGCGCTACCGCTCTGGTAGGTGCCAACCTTGGTTGGCACGCTCTTCGCGCAGTCGAGCAAGCTCGACTCTACAATGGGCCCCCCTGATTGCCTGCCGTACCGCCATGACCGACCTTGCCCCGCAGACCCCGATTGAAACCCTGCTGAAGGCCGCCATGGACGGAGCCGTACCGATCCGCGCCTTCATGGAAGCCTTCGTGGCCTCCGAGGTGGTGCTGCTGACCGGCAGCCTGGTCACCCCCGACGGCAGCGGCTTCGACCCGCTGCTGTTCGACAAGCAGGGCACCCTGCACGTGGCGGTATTCACCGACCCTGCGCGTGTGGGCATCTACAGCCAGCAGGCGCCGCACCAGATCCGCTGGCTGATGCTGGACGTGCTGCGCCGCGTGCCCGGTGGCTACGGCGTAGTGATCAACCCCGGCACCCCGCTGGGTTTCGAAGTTTCCCCGAGCGGCGTGGGCGAGATCCTGAAGGACTTCGCGTAGCGTCGAGCTAGCTCGACTGCCCTGGCTTTGCTTCGTAGAGTCGAGCTTGCTCGACTGCTCTGGCTTTGCTTCGTAGAGTCGAGCTTGCTCGACTGCTCTGCGCACAGCAGTCGAGCAAGCTCGACTCTACCAAGGGGCCAGTCGAGCAAGCTCGACTCTACGGGCGGGGTGCGTCAGTCGAGCAAGCTCGACGCTACCGGTCACCGGTGCAGCGAGGACTCGCGCGCGACCAGTTTCACCGGAATGCTCAGGCCGTCCACCGGCTGGCCGTTGATCAGCGCCAGCAGCTTTTCCACCAGCAACTGCCCGGCCTGCTTGGTGTCCTGCTGCACGGTGGTCAACGGCGGCGATACCGAGGCCGCCAGCGGAATATCGTCGAAGCCGGTCACCGCCACATCCTGCGGCACGCGCAGGCCGCGTTCGCGCAGGGCACGCAGCGCGCCAATGGCGATCAGGTCGCTGGCCGCGCAGATCGCATCGATCGGGCCGCCGCTGCCCAGCAGTTGCAGGCAGGCCTCGTAGCCGGACGCTTCGGTGGTGATCGCATCGTGCTGCAATGCCGGCTCGGCACGCAGCCCGCGCGCATGCAGCGCTGCCACGTGGCCGCGATAGCGCTCTTCGAATTCGGGGTAATGGCTGGACGCATGGCCGAGGAAGGCGATGCGGCGGCAACCCTGGTCTAGCAGATGGGCGGTGATGTCATGCCCGCCCTGGAAGTTGTCGCTGCCGATCGATACCCCGGGCTGGCCGGGCAGGGCCGCACCCCAGCGCACGAAATGCGTGCCCTGTTCGACCAGCCGCTGCAGGCGGTCGCGCGACTGGTGGTAATCGCCGTAGCCCAGCAGGATGATGCCGTCGGCCTTGTTGCTGTCTTCGTAGTCGGCCTGCCAGTCGGTGGACAGCTGCTGGAAGGACACCAGCAGGTCCTGCCCGTGCAGGGCGCAGGCGCGGGTGATCGAGCCCAGCATGGAATGGAAGAACGGGTTGATCAGCGAATCGTCGTTGGTGGGATCTTCGAAGAACAGCAGCGCCAGCGTACCGGCATTGCGCAGGCGCAGGCTGGACGCGTTCTTGTCGACCTTGTAATTCAGCTCGCGGGCGATGCGCAGGATGCGCTCGCGGGTTTCCGCATTCACCATCGGACTGCCACGCAGGGCGCGCGACACCGTGGGCTGGGACACCCCGGCCAGGTGGGCGATGTCCAGGGAAGTGGCTTTGCCTTTGATCGTCATTGTCCGGGTGGGGAAGAACGGGCGGTGCAGGACGCATGATGCCATGCGGTGGGCCCGGCCGAGACAGGCGTTGGCCCGCTCGTGACCGTGCCGCATCTGCCATGGCCGTGGCGCAGGTCGCGTGCTGCGCCACTGTCTGCATCGAACCGGCCGGATTGCGCGCCGGGCGGGTCACGGCGGCCCGTGGAGCCCCGGTTCTTCAGCCGCAAATCATTGCCCTGCAACGGTTTTCCCGGGTTCCGCCGGGCCGCGCCGGTCGTCGCAGGGCAGGCGCTGGCCGGTGGCGATGTTAAGATGTACCGTTCTTGCATCCCCCAAATTTCACCAAGGGTGGCCCCGGCCACGGCATGCCCGGTCACGGCGTGCTATCACTGGCGGCCTGCCCTTGGACAACGGACGAAGGTACCTATGGCGCGCGGCATCAACAAAGTCATCCTGGTCGGCAATCTCGGCAACGACCCGGACGTGAAGTACACCCAGGGCGGCATGGCGATCACCCGCATCAGCCTGGCCACCACCAGCGTCCGCAAGGACAAGGACGGCAACCAGCAGGAACGCACCGAATGGCACCGCGTGGTGTTCTTCGGCAAGCTGGGCGAGATCGCTGGCGAATACCTGCGCAAGGGCAGCTCGGTCTACGTCGAAGGCAGCCTGCGCTATGACAAGTACACCGGCCAGGATGGCGTGGAGAAGTACTCCACCGACATCATTGCCGATGAAATGCAGATGCTGGGCGGCCGCGGTGACGGCGGCGGCGGCGGTGGTGGTGGTAACTACGGCGGCGACCGTCCGCAGCGCCAGCAGGCCCCGCGCCAGGAGTACGGCGGCGGCGGCCAGCGTGGCGGCCAGGGCGGTGGTTACGGCAACCAGGGCGGTGGCAACCAGGGTGGCGGCTACGGCAACCAGGGCGGCAACCAGGGCGGCGGTTATGGCAACCAGGGTGGCAACCAGCGCCCGCAGCCGCAGCAGGCACCGCCGATGGACGACTTCGCTGACGACGATATTCCGTTCTGATCGAACGCGCGTCTGCAGCAGAAAAGAAAGCCCCGCTCAGGCGGGGCTTTTCTTTTTCCACGATGTCATCGCAGTGGTGCCCCGCAGCATGCGTTTTCGTGCACCGCGTCTTGCAAAAAAAATACTTCCTCCCGTATGGTGCAATCGATTGCATTGCAGTGAATCGTTTGCGTTTGCTACCGGTTGGGAGGCCGGGAAGTGGATGGCCATTCATTCAAGCGGACCGGCACCGGCGCCGGGCATCACACGCCGGGACGCATTGCGCGTCGCACTTGCCGGGGGCGTGGGACTGGGTGTTGCCGCTGCAGGCGCGTGGCCAGTCCTCGCCGATGCTGCACCCCTCAAAGGCCGCCTGAAGCACGCTGTCGCTCGCTGGACCTTCCCGCAGTTGTCGGTCGCCCAGCTCTGCCAGACCGTGAAGGGTCTTGGCTTCGCCGCCATCGATCTGGTCGGCCCGGAGGACTGGCCCACCCTGAAGGCCCATGGCGTCTACAGCTCGATGTGCAACGGTGCCGAGCTGGGCCTGACCAAGGGCTTCGCCGGCCGCGAATTCCACGATGAACTGATTCTGCGCTACACGCGGCACATCGATCAGGTGGCCGACGCCGGCTATCGCAACCTCATCTGCTTCTCCGGCAACCGCAATGGCATGGACCCGCAGCAGGGCCTGGCCAATGCCGAGGCCGGGCTCAAGCGCATCCTCGGCCATGCCGAGAAGCGCGGCGTGGTGCTGGTGATGGAGCTGCTGAACTCCCGGGTCGATCATCCCGACTATCTGTGCGACCACTCCGACTGGGGCGTGGCGCTTTGCAAGCGGCTGGGTTCGAACAATTTCGGCCTGCTGTACGACATCTACCACATGCAGATCATGGAGGGCGACATCATCGCCACCATCGGTCGGCACCACGTGTACTTCAAGCACTACCACACCGCAGGCGTGCCTGGCCGGCACGAGATCGGCGACCAGCAGGAACTGAACTATCCGGCCATCTGTCGCGCGATCGGCGACACCGGTTTTGAGGGGTATCTGGCGCAGGAATTCATGCCTGCCGCGCCCGATCCCATTGGCTCATTGCGCGAGGCGATCCGTCTCTGCGACGTCTGAAACGATATCCACCCAGGTGATAGACCCATGGCAGATAATCATTACGACGCCATCGTTGTTGGCTCGGGAATCAGTGGCGGTTGGGCAGCGAAGGAACTGACCGAGAAAGGTCTGAAGGTGCTGATGCTCGAACGCGGGCGCAACATCGAGCACGTGAAGGACTACGTCAATGCGATGAAGGAGCCGTGGGATTTCCCGCATCGCAACCGGCCGACCCAGGCGATGAAGGCGGCCTTCCCGGTGCTGATGCGCGACTATGCGCTGGCCGAGAACCTGGAGGGCATGTGGGCCGACGAACAGGACTCGCCCTACATCGAAACGAAGCGCTTCGACTGGTTCCGCGGCTACCACGTCGGTGGCCGTTCGCTGATGTGGGGGCGGCAGAGCTATCGCTTCTCCGATCTGGATTTCGAAGCGAACCTCAAGGACGGCATCGCCACCGACTGGCCGATCCGCTATGCCGACATCGCGCCGTGGTACGACCACGTGGAGAAGTTCGCTGGCATCGCCGGCACGCGCGAGGGGTTGGACGTTCTGCCTGATGGTGAGTTCCTGCCGCCGATCCCGCTGAACATCGTCGAGAAGGACGTGGCCGCGCGGATCCAGAAAGCCTTCGGCGGCACGCGCCACATGATCCATTCGCGCACCGCCAACATCACAAAGCCGATGCCCGAGCAGGGCCGGGTCAACTGCCAGTACCGCAACAAGTGCATCCTCGGCTGCCCGTTTGGCGCCTACTTTTCCACCCAGGCAGCGACGCTGCCGGCGGCGATGAAGACCGGCAACCTGACATTGCGTCCGTTCTCGATCGTCAAGGAAGTGCTCTACGACAAGGACCGCAAGCGCGCGCGTGGTGTGCAGGTCCTCGACGCCGAGACCGGCCAGACCTACGAGTACACGGCCAAGGTCATCTTCCTCAACGCGTCCTCGTTCAATTCGACCTGGCTGCTGATGAACTCGGCAACCGATGTATGGGAAGGGGGCCTGGGGTCCTCGTCCGGCGAGCTGGGGCACAACGTCATGGACCATCACTTCGGTGCGGGCGCCTCGGGGCGCGTGGAAGGCTACGACGACAAGTATTACTTCGGCCGCCGACCCTGTGGCTTCTACATACCGCGCTTCCGCAACGTGGCGGCGGACAAGCGCGGCTACCTGCGCGGGTTCGGTTACCAGGGCGGCGCCAGTCGCAACGGCTGGTCGCGCGAGATTGCCGAGCTGAACATCGGCGCCGACCTGACGGAGGCGCTGAGCCTGCCCGGCGACTGGCGCATCGGCATGACCGGCTTCGGCGAAATGCTGCCCCACCACGACAACACGATCCGCCTGGACCACGACCGCAAGGACAAGTGGGGGCTGCCGGTGCTGGCGATGGACGTGGCGATGCGCGAGAACGAAAAGGCGATGCGCAAGGACATGGCCGCCGATGCGGCCGAGATGCTGGAAGCGGCCGGGGTCAAGGACGTGGAGATGCACGACAACGACTACGCCCCGGGCAAGGGCATCCACGAGATGGGCACCGCGCGCATGGGGCGTGACCGCAGGACGTCGGTGCTGAACGCGCACAACCAGGTCTGGGATGCGCCCAACGTCTATGTCACCGACGGTGCGTGCATGACCTCCAGTGCCTGCGTGAACCCGTCGCTGACCTATATGGCGTTGACCGCGCGGGCGGCCGATCACGCGGTGCGCGAACTGAAAGCGGGGAATCTGTGATGGACCGCCGTGAACTGTTGAAGATGATTGTCGCCGCCACCGGCGCGGCCATGGTCGGCCTGCCTGCGCTGGCAAGCGGCAAGCTGCCGCAGGCCGCAGCGGGCGTGCACTTTACCGACGCCGAGATCGCCACGCTCGATGAGATCGCCGAGACCATCCTGCCACGCACGCAGACGCCGGGCGCGAAGGACGCGGCAACCGGCGCCTTCATGGCGCGGTTCGTGACCGACTGCTACACCGCCCGGCAGCAGGCGACGTTCCGTGCCGGCCTGGCCGACATCGACAAACGCGCCGGCGGCAGCTTCGTCGCGCTTGCACCCGAGGCGCGCACCGATCTGCTGCGCACGCTGGATACCGAAGCCCGCAGGCGCACAGTGGACGTGAGCGAGACCGGTACCGCCGAGACCGCGAAGGCGATGCCGCATCCGTTCACCATGATCAAGCAACTGGCCATCTTCGGCTTCTTCACCTCCAAGCCGGGCGCGACCGAAGTGCTGAAGTACGTCGCCGTGCCGGGACGCTACGATGGCGACATGGCATACGCGCCAGGCACGCCGGCCTGGGCCACCAGCTGATGGAGCATGACAGGATGATCAGATCTTTCTTGATGGCCGCAGGCGTGCTGGCGGCGGTGCCGGTGTTCGCGCAGGCCGGCGCAGAGCGCGACCCGACAAAGACCGAGGTATGGGCAGCGGTGCCTGCCGTCGCAACCCCGATTGGCGCGGCGCCGTCCGATGCGATCGTGTTGTTCGATGGCAAGGATGTGTCCGCCTGGGAGGCCGAGCAGGGCGGTCGCGTGCCGTGGACAGTGGCCAACGGTGCGATGACCGTGGTGCCGGGTAGCAAGGGCATCCGTACCCGGCAGCATTTCTGCGACATGCAGTTGCACGTCGAGTGGCGCAGCCCCACTGAAACGAAGGGTTTCCAGGGCCAGGACCGTGGCAACAGCGGCATCTTCCTGCAGGAGCGCTACGAGCTGCAGGTGCTCGACAGCCACGACAATCCGACCTACGCCAACGGCCAGGCCGGTTCGATCTACAAGCAGGCCATGCCGCTGGTGAATGCCTCGCGCGCGCCGGGCCAGTGGCAGGCGTACGACATCATCTGGAAGGCGCCGCGCTTCTCGGCCGGTGGCGGGCTGACCTCGCCGGCGCGCATCACCGTGCTGCATAACGGCGTGCTGGTACAGAACGACACCGTGCTTGCGGGCCTGACCGAATACATCGGTGCGCCGTCGTATTCGCCACATGGATGCGCGCCGCTGTATCTGCAGGAACACGCGTCCAAGGTCAGCTACCGCAACATCTGGGTGCGCGAGCTGTAACGCCCGCGCCTATTTCGCCAGGAAGCTGGCGATGTCATCGATCTCCTGCGCAGACAGGTGCGAGAAGGGTGGCATCAGCCCGCCGCCCTTGCTGATCTTTTCCTTGATCTGGGCAGGCGGCAGCCGCTTGCCGATGTCGGTCAGCGCAGGGAACGCGCCGGGCATGCCCGCACGGTCCGCGCCGTGGCAGGCCACGCAGTTGGTCGCGTACAGCTTGGCACCGGCGGCGGGATCTTCCTTGCACCAGGCGGGGAGCGCAGCGGTCGCCGTGCACAGGGTCAGGGCCAGGGTCAGGACGGTTTTCAAACGAAACTCCTTGGCGGGCTAGCGCGATGCGTGGGCGGGCAGGGTGACAGTGAGGTGTTTGCGCAGGTAGTCGGCGCCGGTCTGGATCACCTTGGCCGGGTCACGCGGCTGGTCGTGCTCGACGATGTACCACTTCACGCCCGCGTCGGCCGCGGCCGGCAGGATCGCGTTCCAGTCCAGCACGCCCTGGCCGACGGCGGCGAATCCGCCTTCGTCTTCGGCCTGGCCCTTGGCGGCGTTGTCCTTGGCGTGCACCGCGAACAGGCGGCTGCGGAACTTGCCCAGCATCACCGCCGGGTCATGGCCCGAACGCGCCACCCAGGCCAGGTCCAACTCGGTCTGCAGGTCGGGGCCGGCAGCGTCGAACAGCAGTTCCAGACCGGTACGGCCGTCGAAGTCGACCAGCTCGAAATCATGGTTGTGGTAGGCCAGGCGCATGCCCTGGGCCTGCACCTGTTTGGCGATGCGCCCCAGTTCCTGGCCCAGTGCGGTCCAGCCTGCGGCATCGCGCGGGCGGTCCTTGCTGTCCAGGTAGGGCACCACCAGCGTGGTGTTGCCGATCGCGCGGTTGAAGGCCACCGCGCCATCGAGGTCGTTGCGCAGATCGGCCAGTGCCGTGTGCGAGGAGATCGCCTTGATTCCGTACTTGTCGAGCAGCTGCTTGAGTTCGGCGGCGCTGACGTTCTGCGTGCCGACCGTTTCCACCGCCTGCACGCCCGCGTCGTGGACGATCTTCAGTTGCTGGTCGAGCGTGCCGGCGTTGCGCAGCGTGTACATCTGCACCGCGATGGGCTTTTCAGGGCTGCGGGTTTCCGCGGCGAACGCGGGCAGGGCAGTGAGCAGCAGCAGTGCCAAGGTTGCGATCCTTCCTGTTGATGCCTTCATCGGTGCGTGCTCCCGGGGTTCATTCAATGGCGGCCCAGGCGCGCGACCCGGCCGATGCGATGACGCGTTCGATGATCAGTGCCGAGCGCAGGCCGTCTTCGAAGGTGGGCAGGCCTTGCGGCCGCTCGCCATCGATGGCGCGATAGGTGTCGGCGACGAACGCCTCGAAGCACTGCGCGTAGCCTTGCGCATGGCCCGGCGGCAAGGCCGACAGGCGGCGCTGCTCGTCGCTGCCGGCGCCTGGGCCGCGCACGAAGGTCTCCTCGCGCTGGTCGGGCCGGCCGATCCACAGCCGCTCGGGGTCTTCCTGGTTGAAGGCCACGCTGGCGTTGGCACCGTCGATCTCGAACCAGAGGCGGTTGTGGCGGCCCGCCGACACCTGGCTGACGGTCAGCGACGCCAGCGTGCCTGCACCGGTACGGAACATCGCGGTGGCCACGTCCTCGCTGGACACCGCCTGCGTCGCGCCGCCTGCCGCCGGTGTGCTGAAGCTCTGTGCGCCCCCGGCGCTGCGCTCGGCGATCACCGTCGCGAAGGCCGCGCTGACTTCGGCGAAGCGCTCGCCGCTGACCCATTCCACCAGGTCGCACCAGTGCGAGCCGATGTCGGCGAATACGCGCGAGGTGCCGCCCAGCATCGGGTCGACGCGCCAGTTGTTGCTGGCCGGGTCCAGCAACCAGTCCTGCAGGTAGCTGCCGTGGATGAGATGCAGGGGGCCGATGTCGCCGGCGGCGATGCGCTCGCGCGCTTCCCGCACCACCGGGTGGTAGCGATAGACGAACGGCACCGTGGCCACCAAGCCGCTGGATGCGGCCTGCGCGGCCAGCGCCTGCGCATCGGCCAGGGTGGTGGCCAGCGGCTTTTCGCAGACCACGTGCTTGCCGGCGGCCAGTGCGGCCTGCGCCATGGGCCGGTGCAGGTGATTGGGCGTGCACACGTGCACGACCTGCACCTGTGGATCGGCAACCACGTCGTCGATATCGCGGTAGGCGCGCGCAAGATTCCACGCCTGCGCCACATCGCGCGCGCGCTGCGGCGTGGACGCCGCCACGCCGCGCACTTCGGCACCGGCCAGCAGGGCGGCGCGGCGATGCACCGCCGCGATCATACCGGTGCCGATGATGGCGATTCCAGGCTTGGGCATCGACGGCGCTCCTCAGTGCGTGGTTGGCGCCGCCGCAACGGCGGGGCGGTCGCGGAACAGCAGCAGGAAGGCAATCAGCACGACCAGTGCGACGCCGGCGGGGAACAGCCAGATCTGCTGCCAGTCGGGCCCTGCGGCCGTGGTGTAGTGCTCCACCACCGTGCCGGACAGGAAGGTGCCGATCAACATACCCACGCCGTAGGTGGCCAGGGTGATGAAGCCCTGGGCGCTGCTGCGCGCGGCCGGGCCGGCATGTGCATCGGTGTAGATCTGCCCGGTGACGAAGAAGAAGTCGTAGCAGATGCCGTGCAGCACGATGCCGATGACCAGCAGCGAGAAGCCGCTGCCGGCATCGCCGAAGGCAAACAGCGCATAGCGCAGCACCCAGGCAGCCATGCCCACCGCCAGCATGGTCTTCACCCCCAGCCGCACGAACAGGAACGGCATCGCCAGCATCAGCAGCACTTCGGACACTTGGCCCAGCGACTGCAGACCGGCGGCGCCGTGCACGCCCAGGTCGTTGAGATAGGGGTTGGTGAAGTTGTAGTAGAACGACAGCGGAATGCAG
The DNA here is from genome assembly GCF_016624905.1 of Stenotrophomonas sp. S49. Taxonomy (NCBI): domain Bacteria; kingdom Pseudomonadati; phylum Pseudomonadota; class Gammaproteobacteria; order Lysobacterales; family Lysobacteraceae; genus Stenotrophomonas; species Stenotrophomonas sp. S49. Next base: position 33,132 of record NZ_JACVUD010000017.1, read on the forward strand.
ATGGCGATGGAGGCCAGGAAGAACACCAGGTAGGCGCGCGATTTCAGCAGGCGCAGCGAATCCAGGCCGAGGATCTGCCCGAGCCCGGCATCGCGTTGCTGCGCCAGCGGCGGCGTATGCGGCAGGGTGAAGGCGTACAGGCCCAGCACCAGCGATGCCACCGCCGCCATCCGGAACGTCAGTTCAAGCCGGTGCGCCTGTTCCCAGCCCAGCCAGCCGATCAGCACGCCGGCGATGATCCAGCCGATGCTGCCGGCCACCCGCACCAGCGGGAACTGCTTTTCCGGCGACTGCATGTGCCGCATCGCCACGCTGTTGGCCAGCGCCAGCGTCGGCATGAACAGCAGCATGTAGCCCATCACGCAGGCGGAGAACAAACTGAAGCTGGTGGCCGTGGAGGCCAGCCACATCAGCACCGCGCCGGCCAGGTGCAGCACCGCCAGGATGCGCTGCGCGGCGAAGTAGCGATCGGCGATCAGGCCGACCAGGAAGGGGGCGACGATCGCACCGATGGACTGGCTGAGAAATGCGGTGGCCACCTGGCTGGCGCTGGCCTGCAACGGGCCCTGCACCAGGTAGGTGCCGAGGGTCACGAACCACGCTCCCCAGATGAAGAACTGCAGAAACATCATCGCGCCCAAGCGCGACATGGCGTGCGTCATGGCTTGCCCTCCCGGGGCGGTGTCGGCTCAGATTCCCAGCATGCGGTGCAGTGATGCGGCGTCGGTGCCACTGTCGGCGAAGTCATCGAAGGCGCGCTCGGTCACCCGGATGATATGGTCGCGGATGAAGGCGGCGCCCTCCCGTGCGCCGTCCTCGGGGTGCTTCAGGCAGCACTCCCATTCCAGCACCGCCCAGCCGGGGAAGTCGTACTGCGCGAATTTGGAGAAGATGCCCTTGAAGTCCACCTGTCCATCGCCGAGCGAGCGGAACCGGCCCGGGCGATCGATCCAGTCCTGGTAGCCGCCATACACGCCGCTGCGGGCACTGGCGTGGTATTCGGCGTCTTTCACGTGGAAGATGCCGATGCGCGCGTGGTAGCGGTCGATGAAGCCCAGGTAGTCCATCTGCTGCAGCAGCAGGTGGCTGGGGTCGTACAGGATCTTCGCGCGGGGGTGGTGGTCGACCACGTCGAGGAAGCGCTCGAAGGTTGCCCCGTCGTGCAGGTCTTCGCCCGGATGGATCTCGAAACACAGGTCCACGCCGCAGGCATCGAAGGCATCGAGGATCGGGCGCCAGCGGCGGCCCAGTTCGGCGAAGGCTGCGTCCACCAGACCGGCGGGCCGCTGCGGCCAGGGATACAGATAGGGCCAGGCCAGCGCGCCGGAGAAGGTGGCATGTGCGGTCAGCCCCAGGCGCTGGCTGGCCTGGGCCGCCAGCAACAGCTGATCGACGGCCCAGGCCTGGCGGGCGGCCGGATCGCCGCGCTGCGCGGGCGGTGCGAACCCGTCAAACAGACTGTCATAGGCGGGGTGGACGGCGACCAGCTGGCCCTGCAGGTGGGTCGACAGTTCGGTGATCTGCAGACCGTGCCCGGCCAGCATGGCCGCGACATCGTCGCAGTAGGCCTGGCTGCGCGCCGCCTCGGCCAGGTCGAACAGGTGAGGCGCAGTGGTGGGCACTTGTACGCCAGAATAGCCCAGCCCCGCGGCCCATCCGGCCAGCGTGTCCAGCCGATCAAAAGGAGCCTTGTCGCCGATGAACTGCGCCAGGAAAAGCGCCGGACCCTTGAGCGTCCCCACGTTGATTCGCCCTCGATGCAATCGATTGCATTACCCTAGCATGGGCTTTCCGCAGATCCGTTGTGCAGTGCACAGCGGCAACAGGAGCTAGGACCATGGCAACCATCTACGACATCGCAAAGCACGTAGGCGTCTCCGCAGGGACGGTGTCGCGGGCCCTGTCGCGGCCGGAAAAAGTGCTGCCGGCCACCCGCGCGCGCATCGAACAGGCGGCCGCCAAGCTGGGCTATGTGCCCAACACGGTGGCCCGCACGCTGAAGACCCAGCGCAGCGGCAAGATCCTGGTGACCGTGCCGGACATCGCCAACCCGTTCTTCGCGCAGATCCTGCAGGGCGCCGAAGAGGCCGCGCAGGCGGTCGGCTACGCGGTACTGCTGGGCGATACCCAGCACCAGCCCGACCGCGAGGAACGCTACGCGCAGATGCTCCGGCGCAACGAGGCCGATGGCCTGATCGTGCTCGGCCATCGGCTGCCGCCCACCGCGCGCGAGATCGTGCAGGCGCTGGGCGTGGCCGCGCCCGTGGTCAATGGCTGCGAATTCGATCCCGCGCTGGGCATTCCCAGCGTGCATATCGACAATGCCGCCGCTGCGCGCACGGTGATGGAACACCTGTATGCCCTCGGCCATGAGCGCATCGCCGTGGTCGGCGGCCCGCCCGACAACCCGTTGCACCAGCAGCGGCTGGAAGGCGTGCGCGCGGCGGGCAAGGCGCGCGGTCGGCTGCGCGGCTTGAGCGTCGTACCCGGTGATTTCTCGCTGGAGTCCGGTCATGCGGCGGCCACGGCACTGCTCGCGCGTCCGCTCGCACCGACCGCGGTGTTCTGCTTCAGCGACCAGATGGCGCTGGGTGCGCTTTCCGCATGCCGCGATCTCGGCATCCGCGTGCCGGACCAGGTGTCCATCGTCGGCTTCGACGACCTGGCCTCGTCGCGCTTCCTGACGCCGCCGCTGACCACCATCCGCCAGCCGATGCGGGACATCGGGGCGCGTGCGGTCAGCCTGTTGCTGGCCATCATCGAGCGCGTCGATGTGCCCCTGCAGCAGACGCTGGATTTCAGCCTGATGCTGCGCGGGTCGACGGCCGCCCCGGCCAACGGTTGAGCGGCGGCCGCAGGGCGGGGCGCGCGGTTACTTCAGGTGCGCCTGTGCGCAGGCCAGCACGTGGTTGTAGTCGCTGGACATGCACTGGTAGAAATCGCGCTGGCCACCGCTTGCAGCTTCGCAGTCGGCTTCAGTGATCTGCGGCAGCAGATCGCGCATCGGTGCGGCCATGGCCTCGTACTTCGCCGCATCGATGTAGCCGCCAGCGGCGTTCTTCGCCCCCACTTCCAGCATCGTTTCCAGACCGTAGCGCGCGTTCTCCACCGCCTTCGGGCAGGACAGCTCGACGTCGCTGCGCTGCACCTTCAGCAGTTCGCGGGCGATGGCTTCCACGTCGGCCTGCACCTGCGGCGGTACGGGCGTGGTGTCGGCGGCGAAGCTGCTGCCGGCGGCGAGCGCAAGCAGGGGGATGCACAGCAGACGGTACATGGGGCGTCCTTGCGGCAGGGTGGGGCGCCAGTGTGCGCCGGCCGAGCCTGCACAATCCACTACCATGGGCCACCCCGCCGGAATGCACCGCCATGAACGACGCCGTCCTTGCCCTGCCCAAGCCCCCCGCCGCGCGCATCGCCGCCTGGCTGCTGATGCTGCTGGGCATGTGGCTGGCACTGAAGCTGGGCCTGGTGGTCACCCTGCTGTCGGGCCTGCTGGTGTTCCAGCTGACCCACGTGCTGGCCAATACCGTGGAAGGCAAGCTGCCGCCGGGCCGCGCACGCGCCTTCGCGGTCATCCTGCTGTCGGCGGTCATCATCGGTGCGCTGGTGCTGGCCGGCATCGGCGTGGCCTCGTTCTTCCGCAACGAGACCGGTGGCCCGGACGTGCTGCTGGCGCGGCTGATGGACATCCTCAACACCTCGCGCCACCAGGTGCCCGCGCTGCTGCAGCCCTACATTCCCGAAGACCTGACCCGGCTGCGCGAGGCGCTGAACGAATGGGCCGCCGAACACCAGCGGCAGCTGGGCGTGGCCGGTACGTCGGTGGTGCAGGTGGGCGTGCGCGTGCTGATCGGCATGGTGCTGGGCGCGATGATCGCCCTGTACGACGAGCTGCCGTTGCCGAAGATGGGCCCGCTGGCGCAGGAACTGGTCGGCCGCACCACGCGCCTGGCGGTGGCCTTCCGCCAGGTGGTGTTCGCCCAGGTGAAGATCTCGCTGCTCAACACGGTGTTCACCGCGGTGTTCCTGCTGGGCGTGCTGCCGCTGTTCGGCGTGCACCTGCCGCTGTCGAAGACGCTGGTGCTGATCACCTTCCTGGCTGGCCTGCTGCCGGTGGTGGGCAACATCATTTCCAACACCGTCATCACCATCGTGGCGCTGTCGGTGTCGTTCTACGTGGCGGTGGCGGCGCTGCTGTACCTGATCGTCATCCACAAGCTGGAGTACTTCCTCAACGCGCGCATCGTCGGCGGTGAGATCCAGGCACGTGCGTGGGAACTGCTGCTGGCGATGCTGGTGATGGAAGCGGCTTTCGGCCTGGCTGGGCTGGTGGCCGCACCGGTGTTCTACGCCTACGTGAAGCGCGAGCTGCTGGACCAGCGCTGGATCTGATTCCGGCTTGGCGGACGCGTGAAATCCGCCGCGACGGACCTGCACGCCCGCCTTACCTGCGCGGGCGGACGCTGGCCGCACGCCCCAGGAGACCGAACCATGACCACGCTGACCCTGCCCGAACTGGCGAAGAAAATGGCTGGCATCGATTTTGCGATGCTGCAGACCCATGCCGCCGGCGAGATCGATGGCCGCCCGATGAGCAACAACGGCGACGTGGACTACGACGGCGACAGCTGGTTCTTCGCCCTGGAAAGCACGGACATGGTGCGCCAGATCGAAGCCGACCCGAAGGTCGCGCTGGGTTTCACCGGCAGCAAGTCACTGCTGGGAAAGCCGCCGCTGTTCGTGCACGTGAAAGGCCGCGCCTCCACCATCCGCGAACGTGCGGTGCTGGCCGAACACTGGGTAAAAGACCTGGAGCGCTGGTTCGAGCAGGGCGTGGACACGCCGGGCCTGGTGCTGATCCACGTGCATGCGCAGCGCATCCACTACTGGGACGGCGAAGACCAGGGCGAGCTGGTGGTCTGAACGCCAGGTAGCGCCGGGCCATGCCCGGCGGCTCAGCCCGCCACCGGCGCGCCGTCATCCACCCAGTCGGCCAGTTCCGGCGCCAGCGCATGTTCCACCGCACGCCGCAGCAGCGCCGGGGCGATGTAATGGCGGTGCACGGCATCGATCATCGCCATGTACAGGCGGCCGAAGCGGTTGTGGGTCTGCACGCGCGAGCCCAGGCTGATCTGCACGCTGCCATCGTCGGCCAGTTGCACGCGCACGCTGCTGCGGAAACGCAGGTGGCGATCATCGGCACCCAGCAGCACTTCGGCGCTGCGGTCCTGCGCATCCACCGTTGCATCCAGCACCGGGAAGCGGCCGGCGAACAGTCGGCTGCGATCGGCGGACAACAGCGACGACACCGGGCAGCCCAGCGGCGAGGTACGCAGGCGCAGCGGCGCCACCAGGCGGTTGCGCAGGGCCATCAGCTGGCCCACGCCGCCCGGCGGGTTTCGCAGGAAACCGTCCAGTACATCGGCCAGCAGGGCCGATGCCGAGCGTCCGGCACACTGTTCGGGGCGCAGCTGCAGCACGGTCAGGTCGTGGTAATCGCTGTGGGGCAGGGCGCGGTACAGCATGCCCTGGGTGGCCGCCGCGGCATGCTGCACCGGATAGCGCGGCGTGCTGCGTTCGACGAACCCACGCAGCGGGCGCAGGTTGATACGGCGCAGCGGCCCCAGCAGCGCACGGGTCTGCGCGCACAACCGCGCACACACGCTGGGCGGCGCGGCCTGCAGTGACAACTGCAGCAGGGGCGCGCTGGCCAGTGTCGCGGCGCTGGGCCAGCATGCCTGCGGCAGTACGTCGGTCAGGCTGGGAATGTCGGCCTGGTTTGCCTGCACCTGGGCGCGGGTGGCATCGCTCATCGCGCCGGCCAGTTCATTGCTGTGGCACGACAGCGCGAACAGTGCCGGGTGTGCCCGGTGGCTGGAGGCGAACTGATGCCAGGTGCCGCCGCCGAAGCGCACGGTGAACAGGCAATCGGGTGGAACGCGGATGCGCCGCAGGCTGCGCTGGAAGCTGGCCGGATCGGTGGCGATCTGCGCATCGCTGGCGGTGGCAAAGCGCAGCTCCGCGCCAGCGCTGCCCGCAATGGCGGTGAACATGCGCGGGCCGGCATGGCGGTGGAACGGGTGGCCGCCGGCACCCACCACGAAGCTGTACAACGAGGACGCATCGCCGTGCTGCAGGTGCATCCCGCCCAGCCGCGCGGAGGGCTCATCCAGCGCATCGATGAAGGCCGGATGGTGGCGTTGGCGCTCCCCGGCATCCTTCACCAGCGCATCGCCGGCACCGATGCCGAGCTGGGCGATGAGGGTGACTTCGATGGGACCGGCGCCGTCCTGGGCGGGCAGCTGGACACCTGGAAACGAGCGGCTGTTGCGGGTCGAACCAGGCATCGTCGTACTCCTTGTCAGCGGGCAGGGGACTTGCGGCGGGAGCGGGCTTCGCGCTTCAGCGGGCCACCGACCGGACACACTTCAGCGGCCCAGGAGAACAGCGTGTTGGCCAGGCGCTCGGGCACCTGGCGGAAATACACGAACTGCCCGCGCTTCTCGCGTTCGATCAGGCCGGCGTCTTCCAGGATGCGCAGGTGGCTGGACAGCGCCGGCTTGCTGAAATCGAAGCGCTCGGCCAGCTCGCCCGCGCTCAGTTCGCCGGCACTTAGGTAGGCCAGGATCTGCCGGCGGGCGCCGGAGGCGAGGGCTTCGAAGATGCGATCCATAGGGCATTAATTAACTAATTCGTTAATTGATGATCCTGCGCGGCCGCGGCGGTGTCAAGCTGCGCCGGCATTGCACTGCGCCCACGGCTTTTGCCATCCTCCCCGCAGTTTTCCCATGATGGAGTTGCGATGCGCCCGGTGCCCTGGTTGATGGCCGGTCTGTTGGTGCCTGCGTTGGCCGCGGCGCAGCCGGCGCGCGCGCCGAAGGAGGCGGCGGCCACCCAGGACCCCTTCAGCGAGCTGTTCGATACGGCCTGCATGCAGCACATCGGCGCGCCGGCCCGGCTGCAGGCACTTATGGATGCCAACGGCTTGAGCCCGCTGCCGCCGGCCGAAGCCGCCACGCTGCTGCAGGGGCAGGGCGGTGTGGCCTGGATGGTGCCGCTGGCCAGTGGTCGCTACGCGGTCAGCTGGGCCGACGATGGCACCTGCACCGTCTACGCGGAAAAGGCCGAACCGGCGGTGGTGCAGAAGGGCTTCGCACGGCTGATGCAGGCCGCGCCAAAGCCGCTGCAGGTGCGCTCGCTGCCCGGCCGCGGGCCGCTGTCGGCCGACCAGGTGGCGATCCAGTACGGCTGGGCCACGCCCGGGGAAAGCGCGTTGCGCGTGCGCTTCCGCCTGGTCACCCGGCAGGCGGCCGAAGCCGGCGTGCAGGCCATGGCCTCGGCCACGCCGGGCGAGGCCATGCGCCAGGACACAACGCCTCCGGCGGTCGCCAAGTAGCGGTTCAGCCACCCCGACCCGGATGTGGTATATCGTTTATCGATAAATCCACCGGGCAGGTGATCTGCCCCACGCCGGAGGCTGCTTGACCGCTCGTTCTGCCCGTGCCCGACCTGCGCGCGGCGTGTTCACCCTGGCCCAGACCGCCGTGCAGGCGGTGCGGGCAATGTGCTGGCTGGGCATCCTGGCCGCGCTGCTGGCGGTGCCGCTGGTCGCCTACGACCGCCGCTGGCTGATGGATACCGTGCACGACGCTACGGCGGCCGCCCTGCATGGCAACGACCTGTTCCTGCATTTCTGCCTGGGCCTGGGCACCATCGTGGCGCTGCTGGTGCTGTGCCTGGTGTTCCTGCGGCACTTGGCGCGGCTGCTGCGTTCGGCCGCCCGTGAGCGCCCGTTCAACCACGCCAACGCGCTGCGCCTGCACCGCATGGCCTGGCTGATGCTGGCCATGGAAACCCTGTCGATCATCATCGGCATCTACGCCAGCTGGATGGGGCCGGATTTTGCCTGGATGGAAGTGGGCGGTGGCATGTCCATCACCGGCCTGCTGGCGGTGCTTATGCTGTTCGTGCTGGCGCGCGTGTTCGCCGTGGGTGCAGCCATGCGCGACGACCTGGACAGCGTGATCTGATGGGCGCGCACTGATGGCCATCATCATCACCTTGGACCGCATGCTGCAGGCGCGCGGCATGACCCTGTCCGAGCTGGCCGGGCGCATCGACATCACCCTGGCCAACCTGTCCATCCTGAAGACCGGCAAGGCCCGCGCCATCCGCTTTTCCACCCTGGATGCGATCTGCCGCGAGCTGCAGTGCACGCCGGGCGACCTGCTGGGGCACGACCCCAGACAGGCCCAGCAGGACGACTGAACGCTGATGTTTCTTCCCCTACTACTGAACAAACGGAACTGAAATGGAATGGTTGGCTGACCCCTCGATCTGGATGGGCCTTGCAACCCTGATCGTGCTGGAAATCGTGCTGGGCATCGACAACCTGGTGTTCATCGCGATCCTGGCCGACAAGCTGCCCCCGCACCAGCGCGACCGCGCACGGGTGATCGGCCTGGCCCTGGCCCTGCTGATGCGCCTGGTGCTGCTGGCGGCACTGTCGTGGATCATGAAGTTGACCGAGCCGCTGCTGGTGCTGTTCGAGCACAGCTTCTCCGGGCGTGACCTGATCCTGCTGGGCGGTGGCCTGTTCCTGCTGTTCAAGGGCACCATGGAACTGCACGAACGGCTGGAAGGCCGCCAGCACCACGACGATGGCAAGAAGGTCTACGCCAGTTTCGCCATGGTGGTGGCGCAGATCGTGGTGCTCGATGCGGTGTTCTCGCTGGATTCGGTGATCACCGCCGTCGGCATGGTCGACAACCTGGGCGTGATGTACGCCGCGGTGACCATCGCCATGGCGCTGATGCTGCTGGCCAGCAAGCCGCTCACCCGCTTCGTCAACAAGCACCCCACCGTGGTGGTGCTGTGCCTGGGCTTCCTGCTGATGATCGGCTTCAGCCTGGTGGCCGAAGGCCTGGGCTACAAGATTCCGAAGGGTTATCTGTACGCGGCCATCGCGTTCTCGATCCTGGTGGAAGCCTTCAACCAGTGGGTGCGCTTCAACCGTGAGCGCAACGAGCGCCGGCAGCCGTTCCGCCAGCGTACCGCCGACGCCGTGCTGCGCATGCTGGGGGCACGCCCGGCCAACGGCCACGACGATGGTCACGGCGAGGAAGAACATGCAGATGAGGAGCGCCTGCAGCCGGCCGAGCACGAGATGATCCGCAGCGTGCTGGGCCTGGCCGATCGGTCGGTGTCCAGCGTGATGACCGTACGTGCCGATGTGCAGTGGATCGACCTGGCCCGTGGCCACGAGGATGTGGTGGCGCGCCTGGTGGCGTCGCCGCATACACGACTGCTGGTGGGCGAGGGTGATTTGGACAGCCTGCGGGGCGTGGTGCAGAGCCGCGACCTGCTGGCCGACCTGCTGCAGGGCCGGCCCTTGCAGCTGGAGGCCAACCTGCGCGCGCCGCAGTACGTGCTGTCCAGCGCCAGTGCATTGCAGGCGCTGGAGCTGATCCGCCAGCACCCGGTGCCGCTGGCGGTGGCGGTGGACGAGTACGGCAGCGTGGAAGGCCTGGTGACCGCCAATGACTTGCTGGCTGCGATTGCCGGCGATCTGGCCGACACCCAGGACGAGCGCTACGGCGTGGTGGCGCAGGGCGAGGACGAATGGGAGGCCGATGGCGCGCTGACCCTGGATGACCTGCAGCGGATGACTGGCGTGGCGCTGCCGCGCAGCGCCGACTACATGACCATTTCCGGCCTGGTGCTGGACCAGCTGGGGCGCCTGCCCGACGTGGGCGACAGCGTGGACGTGGCCGGTTTCCGCATCACCGTGCTGGCCATGGAAACCCGCCGCATCGCCCGCCTGCGCGTGAAGCGTCTGGCGTCGTAACGCGCAGCAATTTTTTCGTAGAGTCGAGCTTGCTCGACTGTTTCTGCGAAAAGCAGTCGAGCAAGCTCGACTCTACCGTTGGGGAAGTCGAGCAAGCTCGACTCTACCTTTGGGGAAGTCGAGCAAGCTCGACTCTACCTTTTGCAACCTTGGTCGGTCACCATGGCCGCCCCACGTTCTGGATTCACGTTGTGCTGAGTACTGTTGGATTGTTGATGGGCCTGTACGTGGCCTGGCGCCTTTTCTGGCCGCTGCGGCTGCCGCTCTGGGCCAAGGCGCTGTTGTCGCTGCTGCTGGTGGCGTTGGCGGTGCAGCTGCGCATTGTCGCCACCTTCTGGGGCACGATGGCCTCGCCGGAAATTCCCAAGCTGGCCATCGCCGTGCTGGCCACCGGTTCCACTGCCGTGCTGCTGCTGGCGCTGGCCCTGCTGGTGATGGATGCGGGCCTGCTGCTGTCGCGCCTGCTGCGCTGGCCGCGCGTGGTGACAGCGCTGCGCGCCCGCATGCTGCGGCCGCTGGCGGCTGGCCTGGCCCTGCTGCTCAGTGGTTATGGTGTCAGCCAGGGCATGGCGGTACCCAAGGTGCGGCAGATCGAAGTGAGCATCGCCGGGCTGCCGGCGGCGTTCGACGGCTACCGCGTACTGCAGCTCACCGACATCCACGCCAGCCGCCTGCTGACTGGCGACTGGGTGCGCCGGGTCGTGGCCGAAAGCAATGCGCTGAAGCCGGACCTGATCGTGATCACCGGTGACCTGATCGATGGCACAGTGGCTGCGCGTCGCGATGATTTCCAACCCCTGGGTGAACTGCAGGCCCCCGACGGGGTGATCGCCATCACCGGCAACCACGAGTACTACGCGCAGTACCGCGAATGGATGCAGGCGTTCCGCGCGCTGCACATGCAGGTGCTGGAAAACAGCCATACCCAGGTGCGTCGCGGCGATGCAGCGATCACCGTCGCCGGTGTCACCGATCCGGTCGCGGCGCGTTACGGCCTGCCGCTGCCCGACCTGCAGGCGGCGCTGGCCGGTGCCGATCCGGCCGCACCGGTGATCCTGCTAGACCATCGCCCGCGCAATGCCGCCGATGCCGCCGCGCGCGGAGTGAAGCTGCAGCTGTCCGGCCATACCCATGGCGGGCAGATCATCGGCATGGACCAGCTGGTGAAGCGTGCCAACGGTGGTTTTGTCTCCGGCCGCTACGAGGTGGATGGCATGACCCTGTACGTGAGCAACGGCGCCGGGCTGTGGGCCGGTTTCCCCGCGCGCATCGGCGTGCCTTCGGAAATCACCCTGTTCACCTTGCGCCGCGCGCCGTGAATTCTGATGGGGTCGGATCCCTTTCCCATCGGCAAAGGACTCTGACCCCTACGCACTCCAGGTGAGGAGCCATGTCCCATACCCGCGCACCCATGGAACGGCTGATACGCGCCAACGCGGATGAAATCAACCGGCTGCAGCAGCTCATCCGCGAGACGGCCGCACTGCGCTGGCGGGGGCCCGAAGAGAAGCAGCGACATGCGGATGCGTGCGCGGAGTTCAACCAGCGCTACCCGCAGCTGGTGTTTCCCGGCGGCTACGACCATGCCCTGCAGGAGCTGCCCGGCACAACCCAAATATCGTGGATGTGGTGCTGACCTTCCTGGAAGTGCGGCCGTACTTCTTCCGTTCCGGGTACATGTGGAAAACCCTGTACAAGCGTGTGCAGCGGGTGCCGATGGGCACGAAGCAGCAGGCCAGGATGCAGAAGATCGTGGAGGCCTACAGCGCCTATTGTGCTGCACGTGATGCCTGATGGGGCAGATCCCTTTGCCCGGCAAAGGGTTCCGACCCCGCGCGCCCTGGCTCATCACCCCGCCCGCAGCGGCCGTGCATGCACACTGCGCTTCAGCGATTGAGCATGCTTGGCAATGGCGCGCACCACGAAGGCGGTGAACAGCAGGGCCGAAGGCACGGCGTACCAGAAATTGACCGGTACGCGCTTGAAGTACGAGTAGGTGAACACTGCGGCGATGATCCACATGCCCGTGGTGTGCAGGCGTCGCCATGCAGTGGGCCCCATGCGCCGGGCGATGCCGCGGTGCGAGGTTATCGCCAACGCCAGGATCGCCACGTAGCCCACCGTGCCGGGCAGGTTGGCCAGGGCCGAGCGCGCCGGCCAGAACGCCGGGTTCAGCATGCCGAACGTGGTGATCGCCACGGCATGCAGCAGGTGCGAGAACGCGAACGACAGGCCGATGATGCGGCGCTCGCGCAGCAGGAAGTGGGTGGTTGGCCCGGGCAGCAGGCTGGCGAACGACGACGCGGTGAACGCGGCCAGGAACAGCACGAACGAGGTGCGTGCGGTCACCCGGATGGCCGCGCGACTGCCCTCCACCACGTCGGGTTGCAGAGCGAATGCGGCCATTGCGAAGGCGATCAGCACCACGGCGATGGCCACGAACAGGCGCCAGCCGTGCAGGGAGGAAGGGGTTGAAGCAGCCATGGTCAGACCTCGATCGAGGAAGAAGGGAAGGGCGGCCGGTGGCCGCAGGGTTCAGGCGCTGCGCGCCGCGACCAGCACGCCGGCGGCGCACAGGTGGGCGAGCAGCGGTGCGGTGGCGGCCTGCAGTTCGCCGGGGTCGACTTCGTGAGCGTCGGCCAGCACCTGTAGTGCCTCATCCACGCGCGCACCGTCATTGCCCAATGCGCTCAGCAGGGCGTAGGCCAGCGGTGCCAGCACCTGCGTGTGCAGGCTGAAATCGGCGTGGCGATGCAGCAACAGCAGGGTAGGCGCCGCCGCGGGTCGCGTGGTCAGCGGCTCGTCCTGGTGCACCGGCCACTGGTAGCCCAGCACACGCACGTGTGCGGACAGTGCAAGCACATGCGTGCCCGTTGCGGCCTGTTCGAGCGCTTGCCCGGAATCGCGTGCCTCGATGTGCAGCGCCTGCTGCGTGCTTTCGTAGTGCGCCAGTTCTGCGGCCCAGCCAGGCAGTGCCAGCGTGTCCTGCGTCGCCAGCCAGGCGGCAAATTCGCCGGCAATCTGCGGGAACAACGGGGTATGGCAGGCATGGCGGGCGTAGTAATGCTCGACCACGCCGCGCCAGCGCGGCGCGCCCAGGTGCTGTTGCAGGCGTGGCAGGCTGCCGGCCAGCAGGCTGTCCAGGCTGTCGATGCACAGGCGGCGATACACCGCCAGCCGCCGCGTGTCGATGCCCGCCGGTGCCGGCATCGACGGGTCACGCACATGCCCGGCCCAGCGCTGCTGCAGGGTGGCCAGTGTCTCAGCCATGGGCCACCTCGGGCTGCAGCACATCGACCTGGGCCTGGCGGATCTGTTCCACCTCAGCCAGCAGCTCGGCCAGCGGCGGAAAATTGAAATCGCGTTCCAGCAGGGTGGGTTGCACGCCAACACGCGTGTACGCCTCGCGCAGCAGCGCCCACACCACGCCTTTCACCGGCGCGCCGTGGGTGTCGATCTTGAAGCCGTCGTCTTCGTCGAAGTGCCCGGCCACATGCAGCGACGCCACGCGGTGGGCCGGTACACGGGCCAGGAAATCGAAGGCGTCGTAGCCGTTGTTGCAGGCGTTGACGAAGACATTGTTCACGTCCAGCAGCAGGTCACAGTCGGCTTCGTCCAGCACGGCATTGATGAAGTCGATCTCGCTCATGTCCGCGCCCGGCACGGCGTAGTAGGAAATGTTTTCAACCGCGATGCGCCGCCCCAGCATGTCCTGCACCTGGGCGATGCGACCGGCGACGTGGTGTACCGCTTCGGCAGTGAATGGCAGCGGCAGCAGGTCGTAGACCTGGCCGCCGGCGGCGCAGTAGCTCAGGTGTTCGCTGTACAGCTGCACCTGGTGCAGATCGAGGAAAGCGCGGGTCTGCGCCAGCAGGGTCTGGTCCAGCGGGTCCGGCCCACCCAGCGACAACGACAGGCCATGGCAGGTCAGGCGATGGCGCTCGCTCAGCTGGCGCAGCGCGGCACCGTGGGCGCCGCCCACGCCGATCCAGTTGTCCGGCGAGACTTCCAGGAAATCGAGGGCATCGGCCGGCATGGCCAGCAGTTCATCGATCAGGCCGCGGCGCAGGCCAAGACCGGCGCTGGCAGGGGGCAGGGGCGTGTGCATGCGCTTACTCCTGGGCAAGGGCGCCGCCGTTGCGGCGGCGCCGGGTGGGGTCAATCAGTCGTTGACGCGCGAGAACAGACCCTTCGGCATCGGCTTGCCGTGGGCGGTGTAGACGCTGCGCAGGTAGTCGTGTGCTTCCTGTTCGCTGATGTAGCCATCGTGGTTGGTGTCGATGCGATCGAACTCGGCGGCGCGCTTGCCGGCCACGGCGTTGAACTCGGCCCGCGAGACGCGGCCGTCGTGGTCACGGTCGGTGCGGGCAAACGAGGCATCGCCACACTTGCCTTCACCGCACTGGCCTTCGGCCACCTTGGCCTTGCCAGCGGGCTTGCTGGTGCTGGCCTTATTGGCGCCGCACTTGCCTTCGCCGCACTTGCCTTCGGCGGCGGCGCTCATGGATACCGCGCTGATCGCCAACGGTTGGATCGCAGCGGCCTGGCCGGCCAGCAGCAGGCCACCGGCCAGGGCGATGCCAATGGCACCGATGCGCGGCAGGCGGGAAGCAGACGTGTTCTTGGTCGAGACGGACATGGTGGTGACTCCTTGGGATTGCACGCAGGGCGTGCGGGATGGACGCCGCATGGCGCGACGGAAAGCGAATGGGATGCGCAGTGAGTGCGCTGGATCAGGCGCTGCGGCGACGGCGCAGCGCGTAGGCCAGCAGCAGGGCCCCGCCGAGCGCGGCGCCGCCGAAACCGGTGCCGGGCAGCAGCGCGGCGACGGGCAGCAGCAGGGCGATCAGGCTGACGCCCCAGCCCAGGCCGTCATCGCCAACCCTGGCGTGCTGTCGGCCGGCAAGCAGCTGATCCAGGCTGAGTGCGCCGCCACCGTTGAGGATCAGCGGCAGCAACATGGCCAGGAACAGCAGCGGCAGCTTGAAGTTGCCGTAGCCCTGGTCGGTGATCGCATAGCCCTGCCAGAGTTCGCCCAGGCCGTTCCACTGGTCGGGCCAATGCACGGCGGCAATGGCGACGATGGTCAGCACCCAGAAGATGTAAGCCACCGAACGCGTGGCCAGGCCCAGCAGCAACAGCACCGCACCGACCAGCTCCAGCCAGGTGGCCAACTGCCAGTTCAGCGACGCCGGCAGGGTGGAGAACGGGAACGGGAAGCGCCCGTCCAGATCGGCGAACCAGTTCTGCCCGCCCAGCTTCTCGCGGCCGGATTCGAAGAATTCCCAGGCCAGCAGTGCTCGCAGGGCCAGCGGCGAGAGCCAGCGACCAACGGCATCCAGGCGGGGGGTATAGCGCGAAGCGGCGGTGCTGATCATGGAGGTGTCCTGCGGGCCAGTGGTCGATGGAGACCATTTCGAGCCACGCAGGTATCGGCAACGTGTGCCGTTGCCCGGGGTTTTGTCAGCCACTGTGGCTGGGGCACGGGTTTCGTACAGTCCGATACAAAGACGCCGGGTCGCGCGTTCGCCGGGCGTGGCCCGGCGCTACCGGGGGGTGATGGGTTTTGGACCGCCATGCACAGCGGCCCCGCGGCGGGGGGGGGGGGGGGGGGGCGGGGGGGCGGGGGGCGCCCCCCCCCGCTACCGGGTGGTAAAGGTTGCCCGCACGTACGCACGAGGACGACCGGCGGCCGAATGTATTCCATTGTAGAAACCCGCTACCGCCCTACAGTCCGGTACAACTCGGCCCTGCAGCGAAACAGCGCCGATACACCCGCAGGCGGAAATGGCCACTCCCAACCCTGGAGTGCTCCCATGATCCGCATCACCCTGCTTGCCGCCGCCCTGGCCATCGCTGGCGCCGCCACCCCCGCCTTCGCCGCGCAGGCCGATGCCGGCGCGCCCCCCACCGTCATCCTGGTGCACGGCGCCTTCGCCGATGGCTCCAGCTGGAACAAGGTCATCAGCACGCTGCACGATTGGAAGGTACCGGCGGTGGCGGTGCAGAACCCGCTCACGTCTCTGGCCGACGATGTCGCGGCCACCCGTCGTGCGATCGCCGCGGCGCCCGGCAAGGTGGTGCTGGTCGGCCACAGCTGGGGTGGCACGGTCATTACCGAAGCGGGCAACGATCCCAAGGTGCAGGCGCTGGTCTACGTGGCCGCCTTCGCACCCGATGTCGGCCAATCGTCGGCACAGCAGGGCGAAGGTTTCCCGGTGGGTCCGGGCCTGACCCGCCTGCAGGACCGCGATGGCTACCTGAGCCTGCCGGCCGATGCCTTCGCCCAAGACTTCGCGCCGGACGTGATGAAAAAGACCGCAGCGCTGCTGTACAGCACCCAGGTGCCACTGAAGGCCAGCGCCCTTGGCGAAGTCGTCACCACCGCCGCCTGGCGTGGCAAGCCGAGCTGGTACGTGCTCAGTCGCGACGACCGCATGCTGTCGCCGCAGCTGCAGGCCGCCACCGCAAAGCGCATCGGGGCACAGCTGCAGTCGGTCGGCAGCAGCCACGTGTCGCTGCTCTCGCACCCGGCCCAGGTGGCCGACACCATACTGGAAGCGGCGGGGGTGAAGCCGGCCGAGCTGCCGCTGGCCGAGCAGGGGGGCTGAGCGATGGCCACGCTGCGCACCTACGCCCTGCCGTTGCTGCTGGCCCTGATCGGTGGCGCGGCACTGCTGCTGGTCTGGCCCAGCCCCGCCGCAGACGCGCAACCGGCCGAGCCCGTTGCCGCGGCCGGTTTCGACGGCGGCGGACCCTGGCACAACAGCCCGCCGCTGCGCCTGGAGCAGTTGCGCGGGCAGGTGGTGCTGGTCGAGTTCTGGACCGATGCCTGCAGCAACTGCCTGAACGTGGCGCCCTATGTGCACCAGTGGCACGCACGCTACGCACCGAAGGGCCTGCGCGTGGTGGGCGTGCACACGCCCGAGTTCGCCTATGAGGGACTGCAGGGCAACGTGCGCCACGCGATCCGTCGCCTGGATATCACCTGGCCGGTGGTGCAGGACAACCAGTACCGGATCTGGAACGCATGGGGCAACCGCTTCTGGCCGGCGCTGTACCTGATCGACCGGCAGGGCCGGGTGGTCTACCGGCACTACGGCGAAAGCGACTATGCACGTACCGAAAGCGAGATCCAGCGCCTGCTGGCCAGCCCCTGAGCCGCGCTACCATGGCCGCGCCGCGCGGCCTTTCCCTGTCTTCATCGAGAACGCCATGAACCACGTACCGCATATTCTTGTCGTCGACGATGACAGCGACATCCGGCAGATGCTGGCCGACTACCTGCAGCGCAATGGCCTGCGCGTCAGCCAGGCCGACGGCGGGCGGGCCATGCGCGCGTTGATGGATACCCACGCGGTGGACCTGGTGGTGCTGGACGTGATGATGCCCGGCGAGGACGGCCTGAGCCTGTGCCGCAACCTGCGTGCGGGCAAACATCGAGCGGTGCCGGTGGTGCTGCTGACCGCGCGCGATGATGAAACCGACCGCATCATCGGCCTGGAAATGGGCGCCGATGATTACGTGACCAAGCCGTTCTCCTCGCGCGAACTGCTGGCACGCATCAATGCGGTGATCCGCCGCACGCAGATGCTGCCGCCGAACCTGCAGGTGAGCGAAGCCGGCCGCCAGTTGGCCTTCGGCGAATGGCGGCTGGATACCACCGCACGCCACCTGCTGGATGCGCAGGACACGGCCTATCCGCTCAGTGGCGCCGAATTCCGCCTGCTGCGCGTGTTCCTGGACCATGCCAACCGCGTGCTCAGCCGCGACCAGCTGCTCAGCCTCACCCAGGGTCGCGATGCCGAACTGTTCGACCGCTCCATCGACCTGCTGGTCAGCCGCGTGCGCCAGCGCCTGGGCGATGATGCGCGCGAGCCGACCTACATCAAGACGGTGCGCAGCGAAGGCTATGTGTTCAGCGTACCGGTGCAGTTGCTGGGACCGCAGGAATGAATACCGTCGCGCGCCGCCTTCCGTGGCCGCGCACGTTGTCCGCGCGCCTGCTGCTGTTGTTGCTGGGTGGGCTGACCCTGGCGCACGCGCTGTCCTTCGGCCTGTTGTTCTTCGAGCGCTACCAGGCCACCCGCAGCATGATGCTGCGCAACCTGGACGAAGACGTGGCGGTGAGCGTGGCCCTGCTGGAGCACCTGCCGGCCAGTGAGCGTACGGCCTGGGTGCCGCGGCTGGAGCGGCGCACGTATCGCTACCTCCTGCGCCCGGCGGCAGCGGGGCCGGCGCTGGAAACCGAGCGTGCGCGCCAGGTTACCGCGATCATCGATGACAGCCTGGAACACCGCTATCCGCTGCAGGCACGCCAGGTTGCACGCCTGCCGGAGCGCTTCGAAGTGGAGCTGAAGCTGCACGACGGCACGCCGTTGACCATCGAAGTGACCCCTTCGGGGCTGCCGCTGGCGCGCTGGCTGCCGGCGGTGCTGCTGCTGCAGCTGGCCCTGTTGCTGGCGTGCGCATGGTTGGCGGTGCGCCTGGCCATGAAGCCGCTGGCGCGCCTGTCGCAGGCGGTTGAACAACTGCAGCCGGGCAGTGATGCCGCGCCCCTGGCAGAGGATGGGCCGGCCGAAGTCGGTGCGGCGGCCGCGGCGCTCAATGGCCTGCAGACACGCATCCGTGGCCATGTCAGCGAGCGCCTGCAGATTCTGGCGGCCATCTCGCACGATCTGCAGACGCCGATCACGCGCATGAAGCTGCGCGTGGAAACGCTGCCCGAAGATGCCACCCAGCAGCGCCTGCTGGATGACCTGGACCACCTGGGGCAACTGGTACGCGAAGGCGTGGCCTATGCCCGCAGCAGCCATGTGGCCAGCGGCGCGCCGGTGGCGATGGATCTGGGCGCGTTCCTGGCCAGTGTGGTGGGTGACTATGAAGACATGGGCAAGCCGGTTACGGGTGGCGCGCCCGCGGGCCTGACCGTGCAGACCTGGCCGCAGCCGCTGCGGCGGGTGGTCGGCAACCTGGTCGACAACGCAGTGCGCTACGCCGGCAGCGCCGAGATCGAGGCGGGGCGCGATGCGGCGGGCAAGGTGTGGATCGCCGTGTCCGACCGCGGCCCCGGCATTCCCGAGGCCGAGCTGCAGGCGGTACTGGCGCCGTTCCATCGCCTGGAACAGTCGCGCAACCGCGATACCGGCGGCACCGGGCTGGGGTTGGCCATTGCCGTGCAGCTGGCGCAGTCGCTGGGCGGTTCGCTGCAGCTGCGCAACCGCGACGGTGGCGGTCTGCAGGCGCTGCTGCAGCTGCCGGGATGAAGAGCAGGGGTCAGATCCCTTTGCCATCGGCAAAGGGCTCTGACCCCGGTGCACTGCGCCGTCACTGCGCGCGTGACACCTTGCGGCCATGAATGAGATGACGGCGGCGCGGCAGCGTTCGATGTGGGTGGCTGGCCTGTCCACCGTGGTGGAGTGGTACGACTTCACCCTGTACCTGTACTTCGCCACCGTGCTGTCACGGGTGTTTTTCGGTGGCGGTGATCAGGCCATGCTGGTCACCCTGGCCGGCTTCGCGGTCTCCTATCTGATGCGTCCGCTGGGCGCCTTGTGCTTCGGCCACCTGGGCGATCGTCTTGGCCGGCGCTGGATGCTGCTGGCCTCGATGGCGTTGATGGCGGCGGCGATGCTGGCCACCGCCCTGCTGCCGACCGCAGCGACGGCGGGCACCACGGCCGGCGTGCTGCTGCTGCTCCTGCGCTGCGTGATGGCGTTCTCGGTGGGCGGCGAATACACCGGCGTGGTGGCCTATCTGCTGGAAAGCGCACCGGCGCGGCGGCGCGGCCTGGTCACCTCGTTGGCGTCGGCCGCCAGTGAGGTCGGCGCGCTGCTGGCGGTGGCGATTTCCGCGGTGACGGTGGCTCTGCTCACGCCGGCGCAGCTGGATGGCTGGGGCTGGCGCATTCCGTTCTTCGTCGGCGCCGCGCTGGCGCTGGTGATCCTGATTGCACGCTCGGGCATGCACGAATCCCCCGAATTCGAGCGGCAGCGGCGCGAGGGCAGCGTTCCGGCCACGCCGCTGCGGCACGTCCTGCGCCACCATCCTGGCGCAGTGGCGCGTACGTTCGCGATTTCCGCGCTCGGGTCGATCACCTACTACGTGGGCATCACCTATGTGCCGGCGTTCCTGCATGCGCAGGGCCACGACGAGGGCGATGCGCTGTGGCTGTCCACGGTTGCGGCGGTGGCGGTGATTGCGATCACGCCGCTGTGCGGCGCGCTGTCCGACCGTTTCGGGCGGCGTCCGCTGCTGCTGGTACTCACCGCGCTGGCGGCGCTGCTGCCGCTGTCGATGTTCGGCGCGATGGCGCAGGCCTCGCCGCTGGGCATTGCGCTGGCGGCGGTGGTGTTGGCCTGCGTGGCCGGCGGAGTGAGCGCGGTGGCCGCACCGGCCACGGCCGAGCAGTTTCCCGGCGAGGGCCGGGTGAGCGGGCTGGCCTTGGGCGTGACCATGGCCACGGCGGTGTTCGGCGGGGCGACACCCTGGCTGGCGCAGTGGTGGGTGGAACGCAGCGGCTGGGCGGCGGCGCCGGGCGCGATGATCGCGTTGGTGGCCGTGCTGGTGCTGCCGGTGCTGTGGACCCTGCCCGAGACAACCCCGGGCAGGGCCAGACGCTAGGCGATCAGACCTTCAGGGTCTGCGCGATATCGTCCAGTACGGCCGCCGCATCCACGCCGATGGCGATCGACTGCAGCACGTGGCCATCCCACACGCTGGGGCCGAAGGCCAGGCCTTCCGGCTTGGGAATGGTCATGCCGCGGGCCACGCCGTCGGTGGCCACGCGCACGCTGGCGCGTTCGAACTGGAACAGCTCCGGGCGGGTCAGCGCGATGCAGGCGCAGCAGTCGTGCACCACCATGCCCTTGTGCCCGGCCTGCAGGTAGAAGTCCACGTAATCCTGCGACAACGCGCGCACCAGTTCGGCATCGGCACCGCCGATGGCGGCCAGCTGGTCCAGGCCATCGCGGTCCATTTCCACGCGGGTGGTGACGTCCAGGCCGATGGCGGTCACCGGCCACTGCGCGGTGAACACGATGTCGGCCGCTTCGGCGTCGCCCCAGATGTTGGCCTCGGCGGCCGGGGTGATGTTGCCGTTCACGTGGAAGGCGCCGCCCATCAGCACCACGCCGCGCACCAGGCCGGCGATATCCGGTGCCTGCTGCAGGGCCAGGGCCAGGTTGGTCATGCGGCCTACGGCCACCAGGGTCACTTCGCCCGGGTGCGCGCGCACCAGGTCGATGATCAGCTGGTGCGCCGGGCGCGCATCGGCGGCCACGTCCAGCGTGGCGGGCACCGGGTGGTTGCCCAGCCCATTGTGGCCGTGGATGTGCACCGGCCAGGCTTCCGGGGTGGCCTCGGGCTGCAGCGGGCCGCCTGCGCCACGCGCGACCGGGGCGGTAAAGCCCCAGGCCTGCTTCAGGTACAGCGCGTTGTGGGTGGTCGATTCCACCGAGGCGTTGCCGAAGGTGGTGGTCACGCCCACCAGGTCGATCTGCGGGTGCTTGTGCAGGTACAGCAGGGCCAGGGCGTCATCCACGCCCGGGTCGGTATCGAAAATGACTTTCAGCATGTTGTTGTTCTTCTTCTTCCGTGTGGTGCAAGGGGGCCGGCGGACCCACAGGGCCGGGCCGGCGCGCCCCACATTGTCCCATCTTCATGACAGGCAGGGCGAACCGGCGCGGCGGTACTATCGTCAGCGGGCATCCAGGGACGGAGTACCGCCATGAAATCCCCCGCGATCCTGCTGGCTGGGCTGCTGTGCCTAGGCGCGGCCATGCCGGCACTGGCCACCTCGCTGGCGCCCAAGCCGTTGCAGGAAATGGTTGCCGAGGCCGACCAGATTGTCCGGGCCACGGTGGTGGCGGTGGAATTGGTCGATGGCAGGGGGCGGCCACTGACCGATCCAGGCGCCCCTACGGGGCCGGGCGTGAGCAATGAAATCCGCCTGGTGCTGCAGGTGCAGGACGTGCTGCGCTCGTCCCGCAAGGTCCCGGGCACGATCAGGGTCCCGCTGTGGACGATGTGGCATGACAGCCTGGGTCGCGCCCGTGGCGCCTATCTGCACAGCGAAGGCCTGTTTCTCCTGAAAGGCGAGCGCCATGCGCCGGTGTATCCGATGGACTTCCAGCGGCCGCTGGAGGAGCGCGCGCGGATCAAGGCACTGATGGGTGCACCATGACCGGACCAGTTCCCCCTTACGGAGACACAGCATGCTGGTGGTAACCCTGATCCTGGTCGCCCTGGTAGTGGGCTTGAACCTCGTCGCCACCTTCGTGGTACTGGGGCGCGAAGATGTGTCGGCGGGTGGGCGGACGGTGCAGCTGCTGCTGGTCTGGCTGCTGCCGTTGGTGGGGGCGATCCTGTGCATGGCCGCGGCCACGGCTGACGGGTCCAGTAGCCGGGCCGATGGCAGTGGCGGTGGCAGCTACGATTCCTCGGGCAGTTATTCCAGTGACAGCCACAGCAGCCACAGCCATGGCGGATCGGACCGCAGCAGTGATAGCGGTGGCAGCGATGGTGGCAGCTGCAGCGATTGAGGCGCAGGCATTCTGTAGAGTCGAGCCATGCTCGACTGCTTCTGCCGTTCGTAGAGTCGGGGGGGGGGGGGGGGGGGGGGGGGGGGGGGGGGGGGGGG
>NZ_JACVUD010000180.1:0-288 GCF_016624905.1 Stenotrophomonas sp. S49
AGGTAGCGCCGGGCCGTGCCCGGCGGCAGGTACGGTGCCGCTGCGCTCGCGAGGCATGGCCCCGCGCTACCGGTGGATTGTGTGTTTCGGCAGGTAGCGCCGGGCCGTGCCCGGCGGCAGGTACGGTGCCGCTGCGCTCGCGGGGCATGGCCCCGCGCTACCGGTGGGTTGTGTGTTTCGGCAGGTAGCGCCGGGCCATGCCCGGTGGCGGTTGCGGTGCCGCTGCGCTCGCGGGGCATGGCCCCGCGCTACCGGTGGGTCGCGTGTTTCGGCAGGTAGCGCCGGGCC
>NZ_JACVUD010000181.1:0-284 GCF_016624905.1 Stenotrophomonas sp. S49
ATCACCCTTTCACGGTGGCGACCGGGGTTCGAATCCCCGTGGGGACGCCAACTCATCATGAACAACGAGGACCCGGCCGATAACCGGGTCTTTTTTGTTCACCGCCCACCGGCGTTCAGGTTGTGGCGTTGTGGATCCCCTGCCCTCGTGGCCTGGCGGAACTCCAACGAAGAAAGCAAAAAAAAGCTTCCACAAAGGTGAATACGTTGGTAAGATAGGCGGCTCGGTAACACGGGGCCATAGCTCAGCTGGGAGAGCGCCTGCATGGCATGCAGGAGGTCAGC
>NZ_JACVUD010000182.1:0-268 GCF_016624905.1 Stenotrophomonas sp. S49
CCCCGCAACCGGACCCACCCCGCCTTCGACAGTTTCCTGCGATCTGTCGGAAGGTATTCTGCTCTGATGGTTGTCGACCTTGGTCGACACAGTAGATCCACGCCATGCGTGGATGATTCATTCGATATCTGAAAGTTGTGTCGACCAAGGTCGACACCTACCCAGCCACAGGAATCTGTCAGAGGCGGGGCGGTGTGGGCTTGCAGGACCGCAGGCACCATGGATGGCGCCTACGAGCCCCCATGGACGGGTTTACGGCGTGTCCTGC
>NZ_JACVUD010000183.1:0-262 GCF_016624905.1 Stenotrophomonas sp. S49
GCGAAGGTCGGGCTGATCGCCGGGTCGGTGCCGCATGGCCTGGGCAGTCTGCTGGGGGCCATGGGCGAAGCCTCCGACGGTACGGTGGCGCTGGACGAGACCCGCCTGCCGGGCCTGGCCGACCACTGCGTGGTGCGCACCAGCCACAGCGGCCTGGTGGTATCGCCCGATGCCGCGCGGCAGACCGCGCATTTCCTGCAGCACGGCCAGTTCGACCACAGCCGCGACGCCGCCGCCGCGTAGGTTGGTGGGTGCGAACCGA
>NZ_JACVUD010000184.1:0-252 GCF_016624905.1 Stenotrophomonas sp. S49
CGCGACCTCAACCTTGGCAAGGTTGCGCTCTACCAACTGAGCTATTCCCGCGTAAGCCGTGATGATACCGGAAGACCGGGAACCACACCAGCGATTTGACGCTTGTTTTCACTTTTCTGACTGCGCGAAAAGCCTTGCGGCCCAACGTGCCCCGCCCTGCCAGGGTGGGAGAAAAACAAGGCCCCTTGTGGGGGCCTCATCGAATCTGGAGCGGGAAACGAGACTCGAACTCGCGACCTCAACCTTGGCAAG
>NZ_JACVUD010000185.1:0-237 GCF_016624905.1 Stenotrophomonas sp. S49
CTGGTGTCGTCCGGATCGTGCCCGGCATTGAGCCCGGCGGCATCGTGCGGCGCCGCCGGATGGTCCAGATGCGACATCTCGTGCAGCTCGCCCAGTGCCGACGCCGTGGCGCCGCCCACGCTGCCGATCGCCACCACCACCAGCATCAGCAGGCGGAGCAGGAACGACGGGCGGCGGCGCACGAAGCGGATCATGCCGGGAGGGTAGCGGGCGTTGCAGCCGTTACACAATCGCAGC
>NZ_JACVUD010000186.1:0-233 GCF_016624905.1 Stenotrophomonas sp. S49
GCCGGGGCCACTCCGGGGGGGCACACCCCCGCCACCGGACCCACCCCGCCTTCGACAGTTTCCTGCGGTCTGCCGGAACGGCCTCCCGCTTGGGTGCGTGTCGACCTCCCGCTCTGGTAGGTGTCGACCTTGGTCGACACGAATGCCGGAAGCATGAGCTCTTGCTCTTGCTCTTTTTTGATCTTCCCGCGGTGCGCAGGAAACCGTACGAGGCCGGGCGGGTGGGCGTGGCG
>NZ_JACVUD010000187.1:0-227 GCF_016624905.1 Stenotrophomonas sp. S49
CTGCGGGCTCTTGGGGGTGGGCCGGAGACACACCTCCATTCAAGAGCCCCGGCCCGCCACGCAACAGGCGAAATCGCGTCACCCAACCGTCATATCGCGCCAGCCACATGACCGCTGGTAATCAGGTTAGTCAGCAACGGAGACGGCGATCGCGCCTAGGGTCCGGCGGGGACGGTCGGGACGGCGGACCACGACGGACCACGACGGGGTAGAGTCGACTGTTAGTC
>NZ_JACVUD010000188.1:0-219 GCF_016624905.1 Stenotrophomonas sp. S49
GCCCCAGACAGGTTCACGCGGCGGTCCCACCACGGTAGATCAAGAGAAAAAGGCAAAAGCAAAAGCAAAAAGCCGTCCGCGCGCGGTGCTGGCTCTGCGAGCGAAGCGACCCGCTTTTCGCTTCTGCTTGTGATTTCCCGTGGTGGGTCAGCCGCGTGAACCTGTCCGAGGCCGGTGGGGGGGGGGGGGGCGGGCCCCCCCCCGCCCTCAGTCGCGCCC
>NZ_JACVUD010000189.1:0-209 GCF_016624905.1 Stenotrophomonas sp. S49
GGGCCCCCCCCACCCCCCCCCGCCCCACCTCTGACAGTTTCCCGGTTGCGGATCGAAGAGCATTGGGTTGTCAGGACGGAATTGAGAGGGACGCGGCTTCGCCGCGTCCCTTTTCGTTTTGGACTATTTGTAGAGTCGAGCCAAGCTCGACTGCTTCTGCTCAGTCGAGCAAGCTCGACTCTACGCTAGCAAGCGCAGCGCGCGACCCG